>NZ_JBYTEG010000022.1:0-97201 GCF_058792255.1 Cupriavidus sp. CPT47-8839-RL05A
ATGGTGGAGCAGAACTTCCGCTTCGCCGCGCCGCTGGCCGACCGCTTCTACGTGATGGAGCATGGCAGCATCGTCGAACGCTTCGCAGCCAATGAGCTGGAGGCCAAGATGCCGGTGCTGCATGAACTGCTGGGCGTATAAGGAGCGACTCATGAACCTGTTTGAAATCCCGCTCCCGGCGCTGCTGTCGCAGTTGTTGCTCGGGCTCGTCAACGGCGCCTTCTACGCCATGCTGAGCCTGGGCCTGGCGGTGATCTTCGGGCTGCTGAACGTCATCAACTTCGCGCACGGTGCGCTCTTCATGCTGGGCGCGGTGCTGGCGTGGGCCGGCATGTCCTATGCCGGCCTCAGCTACTGGGTGATGCTGCTGCTGTCGCCGCTGGTGGTGGCCGCGCTGGGCGTGGGGATCGAGAAGACCATGCTGCGCTGGATCTACAAGCTCGACCACATCTACGGCCTGCTGCTGACGCTGGGCATCACGCTGGTGGTCGAAGGCATCTTCCGCTCGGTCTATGGCGTGTCCGGGCTGCCCTATGCGCCGCCCGAGGCGCTGCAGGGCGCCTCCGACCTCGGCTTCATGCGCTTGCCCAATTACCGCGTATGGGTGGTTGGGGCATCGCTGGCGGTCTGCCTGTCGACGTGGTACGTGATCGAGAAGACCAGGCTGGGCGCCTACCTGCGCGCCGGCACCGAGAACGCCAAGGTGGTCGAGGCGTTCGGCGTCAACGTGCCGCGGATGGTGACGCTGACCTACGGCTTCGGCGTGGCGCTGGCCGCGTTTGCCGGGGTGCTGGCCGCGCCGGTCATGCAGGTGTCGCCGCTGATGGGCCAGAACCTGATCATCGTCGTGTTCGCGGTGGTGGTGATCGGCGGCATGGGCTCGATCATGGGCGCGATCCTGACCGGGCTGGCGCTGGGCGTGATCGAAGGGCTGGCCAAGGTGTTGTACCCGGAAGCATCTTCCACCGTTGTCTTCGTCATCATGGTGGTGGTGCTGTTGTTGTGCCCGGCAGGGCTGTTCGGAAAGGAGAAGTGATGAGCGGACAATCTATCGCCGCAATCGGCATGCGGCAGCAGCAGGTGGCGGGGCGCCTGCCAAAGCAGGTGATGTACGGCGTGGTGCTGGCGTGCCTGCTGGCCGCGCCGCTGGCCGGTGCGTATCCGGTGTTCGTGCTCAAGGTGATGTGCTTCGCGCTGTTTGCGTGTGCCTTCAACCTGCTGATCGGCTATACCGGGCTGCTGTCGTTCGGCCATGCGGCCTTCTTCGGCGGCGCCGGCTATGCGGCCGGCCATGCGATGAAGGTGTGGGGCGTGACGCCGGAGATCGGCCTGGTCCTGGGCACCGGCACGGGTGCGCTGATCGGCTACGTGGTGGGCTCGCTGGCTATCCGCCGGCAGGGCATCTACTTCTCGATGATCACGCTGGCGCTGGCGCAGATGCTGTTCTTCATCTGCCTGCAGGCGCCCTTTACCGGCGGCGAGGACGGCCTGCAGGGCATCCCGCGCGGCAAGCTGTTCGGGGTGCTGCCGCTGTCGGACGACCTGACGCTGTACTACGTGGCGCTGGCGATCATCGTGGCCGCCTTTGCGCTGATCGTGCGCACGGTGCACTCGCCGTTCGGCCAGATCCTGAAGGCGATCAAGGAGAACGAGCCGCGCGCGGTCTCGCTCGGCTATGACGTCGACCGCTTCAAGCTGACCGCCTTTGTGCTGTCGGCGGCGCTGTCGGGGCTGGCCGGCTCGGTCAAGGCGCTGGTGCTGAGCTTCGAGACCCTCAGCGACGTGCACTGGTCGATGTCCGGCATGGTCATTCTGATGACGCTGCTGGGCGGGCTTGGCACGCTGACCGGGCCGATCGTCGGCGCGTTTGTTGTGATCGCGCTGGAGAACAAGCTTGGCGAACTGGGCAGCTACCTTGCGGCGGTGACGGGCATCGACTGGTTCAACGGGCTCGGGGAATCGGTGTCGATGGTGACCGGGATCATCTTCATCGTGTGCGTGCTGACGTTCCGCAAGGGGATTGTGGGGAGTTTGGGGCGACGCCCCGGGTGAGGCGAAAACCGTCTATGGAGTTTCTCCTCTCTCGCGCTTGCCGGAGAGGGGCCGGGGAGAGGGTATCCCTCCCTCAATGCGGCCTACAAGATGGGGCTGGAAGCCCACACGCGGCTCGCGCAGGCGATCGGGGAACTGATAGTGCGGGCGCAGGCCGAGCGTGCGGCTGCCGCACCGAGCGCCCCACAGCCAGGAGGCCGGTTGCGGTCGTCCCGCGAACAATAGGCTTCCGGCCGCCCGGCCGTCATGTAAGACTTTTGAAAAATCATCCCCAAATTTAGGCCATGTCTGATTGATCCCCACTGCCGATTTCGGCTCAATGGCATTCGGCAAAAAAGCCGTTTCCAACCCAGGATCAATGATGCAAGACACGAAAACCAAGAAGATTTACGTTGCAGCATTCGAAGGTGCGAAGACCGCCAACGGCGGTGAAGTCGTGAAGGGTTCCAGCAATCAAAGCTACGATGGCCGTCCCATCGTCCGGGTTGGCGACGTGGCGACCTACCAGGATGGCAGTACAGCGGTGATTATGGCGGGCGCAGGCAACGCGTGCGAGTCAGCAGGCGTGCCGGTGGCCCTCATCGGCAGCCCCCGCAATGGGGACACCATTGTGTTCAGTCCCGTGACGGCGCTGGAATTCCACGAATCGGCAGACAAGCCTATCCTTGGCCTGCTCGATCCCGCCTACTATCCCGTGCGCGCCTAAGATGCCGTCATGCCGGATATTCGCTACGCACTCCGGAACGGAGACAAGACAAGCTCGGGCGGCATACTCATCGCCACGGGCCGCAGCATATTCCATCATGACCTGATAGTCGGTGTCGAAGGCGACCATGCAACCTGCCCCGCCTGCAAGGTGGGGGGGCGGTGATGAATGACTGTTATTGGCCGTCGATATAGACGGCAAACAGATGTTGGTGACTGGTGCGCGAGTCAATTGCAAGTGCCCGACTCACCCGGTTGTCATCCACTCGCGGACGGATTTCATTATTGAGGTGAACCGGGGAGGCCGCAATGCGCCG
Organism: Cupriavidus sp. CPT47-8839-RL05A; assembly: GCF_058792255.1. Classification (NCBI taxonomy): domain Bacteria; kingdom Pseudomonadati; phylum Pseudomonadota; class Betaproteobacteria; order Burkholderiales; family Burkholderiaceae; genus Cupriavidus; species Cupriavidus sp. CPT47-8839-RL05A. The sequence goes on from NZ_JBYTEG010000022.1 coordinate 3,075, forward strand.
CCGCCGCCATCGTCCGCGTCCTTGGCCTCTTCGAACCTGACTTCGCCCGCGACAGGTGACTACGACGAGCAAGTCCGAGTCCGAGTCCGAGCGGGTAATACACCCTTGGAAGGCTACCCCTACTTCATCGAGACGCCCGACGGGCGAGCATTCTCTGGGTGTATAGACGAAAGCGGCAAGCTACCCCGCATATATACAGAGAATCTCAACGAGTACGCAATTTATTGGGGCGATGACGCTCTAGCAAGACAGGAAGAGGTATGAGGTATGCCCAATAAGAAAACGATCGTGACAACAAACGCGACACCGAATTCCATTAAGGAGGTGCAGCTTAAGGTGGTAACGTTTCAGGAACTCTGGGCCAACTATCCGTCGGGCAATCCATATGACAATCCGGCCTATTCCGATCAGTGCGCGATCCGAATGAGTGTTACTCTTCATCGGGTCGGCATCGAGATGAAGTCCTTTTCATCGAAGCTTGTGAAGCCGCTGTCCGGGCAGCCGAGTATCGGGCGTATTATTCTTCCGGCAGACGGGAAGGCCACTGCCACGCGAGCAAACGAACTCGGGGAGTGGTTGAAATTGCAGCCTTTTGCCGGGCTAGGGAAGGCGGAGAATATTACAGGGCGGGACTGGGTGGGCAAAGTAAAGGGGCGAACCGGAATAATAATGTTCGATGGCTATTGGGCGCGTGACGGAGAGGCGGCAGGGAATGCTAGCGGAGGCCATATCGATTTATGGAATGGGGAAAAACTTACAGGCTTTGGTACTGGTCTAAGAGTAAGTTGGAATATTGTGGTTCCAGGTGTTTGGTCAGATTTTCGCAACTCGAAGACAATTATTTTCTTCCCCATAAAATGAAGATACTGAGAGCAGTCATCGGCGCTATTGTTGGCGCTGTCCTGGCTACGCTTGCTGCTTGGGGCGGGTTATATCTCTTCGGCATTGTAGTGTTGCGCGGGACAGGAAGTTTGTTCGACACGAAGCAGCATGCAGCGAATCTGTTCTTTGTTGGCTGGTTCGTGTCTATGGTCGCAGCCTCATTAATTGGTGGATGGCTTGGATACTCATCCGGGCGAAGATAGGGCATCACGTCCACTATTCTTCAAGCGTATACATGCGCCGCCCCATGCTTCCATCATGGCGCGGCGCTGTTCGCGCACAGTGGCCCCTATCCCACAAATGGGAGAGTGGGAGAAAACACCCGCGAACTCAGGCCTTGGCCAATGCCAGCGGCGCACCCGGCGCGACTGCCACGTTCGCGCCGAAATGCTGGTCGACAACTCCCGCCACCATATCAGCCGTCACCGCCGACAAAGTCCACCCCAGGTGCCCGTGCCCGGTGTTGTAGAAGATGCATGCCGCCCGCCCGCGCCCCACGCGCGGCAGCATGTCCGGCATCATCGGCCGCAGCCCGGCCCAAGGCACCACGCTGCGCGTGCTGACGCCGGGAAAGCACTGCTGCACCCATTCCACCAGCGGGCGGATGCGGTCGGCGCGGATATCGCGGTTGTAGCCGTTGAACTCGGCGGTGCCGGCCACACGGAAGCGGTCGTCGCCCAAGCGGCTGGTGACCAGCTTGGTTTCGTCGTCGAGCAGGCTGACCACCGGTGCGGCGGCGCGGCTGGCCTCGTCGGTCAGGTTGACCGTGATCGAATAGCCCTTGACCGGATAGATGTTGACCCGGTCGCCCAGCCCCGCGGCCAGCGCGCGGCTGGCGGTGCCGGCGCAGATCACGGCGCCATCGAAGCTGGAGGTGGCCGTGTCGGCGCCGTCCTGCACGGTCACGGTGGCGCGCCTGCCGTCGGCCTTCACCGCCTGCACGTCCTGGCCGTACAGGCAGCGCACGCCCAGCCGATCGATGGCTGCGGCCAGGCCGCTGGTGAACTTGTGGATGTCGCCGGTGGAATCGCTCTCGGTGAAGTAGCCGCCGTAGTACGAGCCGGCCAGCGTCGGCTCGATCGCGCGCATCTCCTCGGGCGTCACGGCGCGCCGCTCCAGCCCGCCCTGCGCCAGCAGCGCCGAGACCCGGCCGGCATGCTCGAAGCCGGCCTTGTCGCGGTAGATATGGAGGATGCCTTCCTTCTTCAGGTCGAAATCGATGCCTTCCTGCGCCGCCCAGGCGAACAGGTGTTCACGCGCGGCGATGGCCAGGCGCGCGGTCTCGATGGTGTTGCGGCGGTAGTGGGGGATGGCGGCGATGAACTCGGCGAACCAGGACAGCTTGTGCCAGTTGGGCCGGGGATTGACCAGCAGCGGGGCGTCGTTGCGCAGCATCCATTTCATGCCCTTGACGATGGTCGACCAGTGGGTCCAGACCTCGGCGTTGGAGGCCGACAACTGGCCGCCATTGGCGAACGAGGTCTCCATGGCGGCATAGCGGTGGCGTTCGAACAGTGTGACGGAGAATCCGCGCCGGGCCAGCGCGTAGGCCGTGGTGACACCCGTGATGCCACCGCCGATGACAGCGATTGATTTCATGATCTGCAGGTTCCAGGAACGTCGATGGTGGGAGCCCGGACGCAATATGCGTGGCGGACGCCCCCTCTGTTCTGGACCTGAGAGATTCACGACACCCGGCCGCGAGGGCGGGGCGCGCTTGCTCCTTCGGTATGCCGGCGGACGATAGCGTCCGGCATTCTTCAGAGTGTACTGACTGGTGATGCCGGTCCTTTTGCCTGAGAGTTTCCGGGGCGGTTGCTCCTTCGGCGCTGTCCGCGGCGGGCGCCGCGACAGTCTCTCCCTGCATCACATTGGCTTGATGCCAATCGGGGCAATGTAGTGACAAGGCTCGACGTTGGATATGCGGGTTAACGCTTAGGCGGCCTGCCGCCCGCGTCGCTATGTCGCATCGGCCTGCGTCCCCGTGCCCCATAAAATGTCAGCGCTCGCTCTCGGGGAGAGGCGCCGTATGCTGCGCTCAGGTGGAGTGAGTCGAAAAAGACGACAACAAGGTTTTCCAGTGAAGAAAAATCGCATTGCACTGGCCGTTTCGGCGGTGCTGATGGGCCCCGCCGTCGCCGCCGCCCAGGTGGTGGACGCGCCCGAGCCGCTGCAGGAGGTGGTGGTCTCGGCCAAGTCGGAGCGCGCCGAGACGCCGGCGATACCGCCCAACACGCCCTCGCCGGCCTACGGCATCAGCAGCCGCCGCATGGCCGACTTCAATGTGGTGAACACGGAAGACGCCCTCAAGTACGCGCCCAACCTCGCCGTACGCAAGCGCTTCATCGGCGATATGAACTCGATCATCTCGGTGCGCAGCACCAGTTCGCGCCAGTCGGCGCGCGGGCTGGTGTATGCGGACGGCCTGCTGCTGTCCAACCTGCTGGGGTCGGACTTCAGCTTCCCGCCGCGCTGGTCGCTGGTCAACAGCGCCGAGATCGAGCGCATGGATGTGCTGTACGGCCCGTATTCGGCGCTATATCCCGGCAACTCGCTGGGTGCGACGGTGCTGATCACCACGCGCACGCCGGAGAAGCTCGAGGGCGATGCCAGCGTGCAGCTGTTCACGCAGCGCTTCAGCCTGTACGGCACGCACGACAACTTCAACGGGGTCCACGCCAACGCCTATGTGGGCGACCGCGTCGGCCCGTTCTCGTGGCTGGTCAGCGTGGACCGGCAGGACAGCAAGAGCCAGCCGTTGAGCTTCTATACCGCGGCACGCTCCACGGCCCGTGCCACTTCTGCCGACAAGCCGGTCACCGGCGCCTACTTCGACCAGGACCAGACCGGCCGCGACCGCGTGGTGATGGGCGTGAACAGCGAGGGCGTCACGCACACGGTGCAGGACCAGCTCAAGCTCAAGCTTGGCTACGACATCACCAATACCCTGCAGGCGCAGTTCACCGCGGCCTATTGGCAGCAGGACCGATCCAGCGCCACCGGCAGCTACCTGCGCGATGCCGATGGCAATGTTGTGTCGAGCGGTCCCGTGAATATCGGCGGCTATCGCTATGTGATTCCCGCCAACGCCTTTGCCCCCAGCAATGGCGAGGACGCGCGCTGGCTCTATGGCCTGTCGCTGCGCACGCGCAATGAGACCGGCTGGAATTTCTCGGGCGTGGCGTCGCTGTTCGATGTCAGCAAGGACATCAGCCGCAGCGCCAACACCGCCGGCAGCGGGCCGGGCACGGTGACCTATGGCGACGGCACCGGCTGGCGCACGCTCGACCTGAAGGCCGACTACCGCCCGCAGCAGCTGCAGGGCGGGCACTGGGTCACGTTCGGCTACCACTATGACAATTACCGGCTGAGCAACACCACCTACAACACCTCGGACTGGCAGGCGGTCACCATCACCGCCTTCAACAACGCCTTTGCCGGCAAGACCGAGACCCAGGCGCTCTATGCGCAGGACGCCTGGTACTTTGCCGAGGACTGGAAGCTGATCCCCGGCGTGCGCTACGAACACTGGCGCGCCTATGACGGCAGCCGCAGCCAGCCCGGCGTGGACATCGGCTACCCGGTGCGCAGCGAATCCAACTGGTCGCCCAAGCTGGCGCTGGAGAAGGCCTTCGGGCAGGACTGGCTGGGCCGCTTGTCGCTGGGCCAGGCCTATCGCTACCCGACTGTCAGCGAGCTGTTCCAGGGCCGCATCACCGGCACCGCGCTGATCAACAACGATCCCAACCTGCGGCCCGAGCGGTCATTCTCGAAGGACCTGACCTTCGAGCGCACGCTGGATTCGTCGTACTTCCGGGTCTCGGTGTATGAGGACGATATCCGCGATGCCCTGGTCAGCCAGACCAATACCACGGTATTCCCGACCGTCACCAGTTTCCAGAACGTCGACCGCGTGCGCACCCGCGGCATCGAGCTGGCCTATGACGCGCGCGATGTGTTCGTCAGCGGCTTCGACCTGTCGGCCAGCGGGGCCTACAACCATTCGAAGACGCTCGATAACGCCAACAACCCGGCCTCGGTGGGCAAGTACTTCTACCGCATTCCCAAGTGGCGCGCCAACCTGATGGGCACCTATCGCATCACGCCGGCCTGGGCCGGCACGCTGGCCATGACCTATTCGGGCCGGCAGTACAATACGCTCGACAATTCCGACGTCAATCCCGACACCTTCGGCGGCACCAGCAGCTTCCTGACCTTTGATGTCAAGCTGACGTACCGGCCCGCGAAGAACGTGCGCCTCGGGCTTGGCATCGACAACCTCACCGACCAGCGCTACTACGTCTACCACCCGTATCCGGGCCGGACGTTCTACGCCGAGGCGAAACTTTCCTTCTGAGCACGTGAACAGGCTGACCATATCCATGCAAGGCGTTCGCCCCGGTTTCCGCTTGATCGTTGCCGGGCTGATGATGGCCGGTGCCGCGCTGGCCGCGACCGCGCAAACGCACGGCGATCACAGCGGCCACGGCGCGCAGGCCAAGGCCGCGAAGATGAGCGAGCTGGGCACCGGCGCCGCGTTCGACCGAAACGGCAAGCTGTGGGTCGCCTACAAGGACGGCCCTTACGTCGCGGTACGTGCATCGACCGACTACGGCCGCAGCTTCGGGCCGGCGCAGCATGTCAACAACGTGCCGGAGCAGGTCGCCGCCGATCATGAAAGCCGGCCCAAGGTCGCCGCGGGGCGCGATGGCGAGATCTTCGTCACCTGGACCCAGCCGCTGCCCAAGCCGTGGACCGGCTTTATCCGCTTTGCGCATTCCGCCGATGGCGGCAAGTCCTTTGCCGAACCGCTGACGGTGCATGCCAACCGCGACCAGATCGCCCACCGCTTCGACGCCATCGCGGTGGACAACGCCGGGCGCGTCTTCGTCAGCTGGATCGACAAGCGCGACGTGGTTGCCGCCGAGGCGCGCAAGCAGCCGTACGCCGGCGCCGCGGTCTACTACGCGGTTTCCGCCGACCAGGGCAAGACCTTCCAGGGCGACTACAAGATCGCCGACCAGTCGTGCGAATGCTGCCGCATCGCGCTGTCGCCCACGCCCGACGGCAAGATGCTGGCGCTGTGGCGCCATGTGTTCCCGCCCAACGCGCGCGACCACGCGCTGGCGCTGCTGGGCACCGACGGCAAGGCCACGCCGATGCAGCGCGCCACCTTTGACGACTGGCGCATCGACGCCTGCCCGCACCACGGCCCCGGCGCTTCGGTGGCGCCCGATGGCACGGTGCACATGGTCTGGTTCAACGTGCGCGAAGGCAAGCCCACGGTCTCGGTGGGGCGCTGGAAGGACGGCAAGCTGCAGGCACAGCGCCCGCTGGACGACCCGCGCGCGCAGCATGCCGACATCGTCGCGCTGAACGACAACGAGATCGCGGTGGCCTGGAAATCGTTCGACGGCCAGCAGACGCGGCTGTCCGCGATGCTGTCGCACGATGGCGGCAAGACCTGGCAGACGCGCAAGCTGGCCGGCACGGAGCGCGACTCGGACCAGCCGCACCTGCTGCAGCATGCGGGCCGCGCCTACGTGCTGTGGCGTACCGAGGCCGAGGGCTTCCAGGTGTTCCCGCTGGGCAAGGAGGGTGCATGATGCCATCCCGCCGCAAGCTGCTCGCCGCTGCCGTCCTGACCCTGGCGATGACGGCCGCCAATGCCGGTAGTCAACCGGCCGACCGCGTCGCCGTGTTCGCATCGGCCAGCGCCGCCCAGCTGGCGGCCAGCCAGAAGGGCAAGCCCTTTGTACTGGTGGTGTGGTCGCTCGACTGCGTCTATTGCAAGCGCAACTTCGACGCCATCGGCAAGCTGCGCGCGCGGCATCCGGACCTGCGCGTCGTCACGCTGGCGACGGACAACCCCGACGCGCTGCCACAGGTGCAGCAATTGCTCCAGCGCGTCAGGCTCACGCGCAACGCGTGGGTGTTCGGGCACGAGCCGCAGGAGCGGCTGCGCTATGCGGTCGATCCGGACTGGATGGGCGAGATGCCGCGCACCTACTTCTATCGCGCCGATGGCCAGCGGCACGGCGTGTCCGGCGTGATCAGCGACGCCGACTGGGGCAAGCACCTGCGCTGGGCTGGCATCGCCGGCTGAGCGCGCACCGGAATTCCATGAGGCCAGCGCGGGCCCGCAGCCCACGCTGGAGCGCGCCTCAGGCAAACGCGGTTCACCGCCTTTCTTGTCGGCTGCGCCTGCGTGACGCGCAGCGCAGCGGCGTGCCATAACCCCTCCCCACACATCGGTAGTTTCCCCACTCGGCCTCCATAAAACGGGGCGGTAGTATTCGCCCGTGGTGGTTCAATAAAGAAACAGATGTTCAAATATGAACATATGGGGGCTGCCAGGGTGCCTGGCAGGTTGCCGCCACAGGAAGCAGGGGAGACAGAATGAAATTCAACAGATACGCGGCCGGCCTGGCTGCCGCCATGCCGCTGGTGGCGGCGGCGCAATCGGTGACGCTCTATGGGGTGATCGATACGGGTGTGGAATACCTCAACCACGTGGGTGCGGCGGGAAATGACCTGGTGCGCCAGCCGTCGCTGGCTGCGACTGTGCCATCGCGCTGGGGCTTGCGCGGTTCGGAAGACCTCGGCAACGGGCTGAAGAGCGTGTTCGTGCTGGAATCCGGCTTCGCGCCGGATTCAGGCGTCTCGAATCAGGGCGCGCGACTGTTCGGCCGGCAGGCCTTCGTCGGGCTGAGCGGCCCGTGGGGACAGATCGGGTTTGGGCGCCAGTACACCATGCTGTTCTGGGCGCGTCTGGATACCGACATCCTTACCTCCAACGTCTACGGTGTCGGCTCGATTGACAGCTATATCCCCAACACGCGCGCCGACAACGCGGTCTCGTACAAGGGCAAGTTCGGTGGCGTCACCGTTGGCGCCACGTACAGCCTGGGCCGCGATACCGTCAATGCGGGACCGGGCCCGGCCGGCACCAACTGTGCGGGCGAGAACCCCGCGGACTCGCGCGCCTGCCGCGAATGGTCGGCCATGCTGATGTACGAGACTGACTGGTGGGGCGTGAGCGCCGCCTACGATTCGCTGCGCGGCGGCCCCGGCGCCTTTGGTGGCCTGACCCGGAGCAGCCTGAAGGACGACCGCTTCTCGCTGGGCGGCTACATGCTGCTGCCGCGGACCAAGCTGGGCCTGGGACTGCTGTCTCGCAACAACGAAGCAAGCAGCACCCCGCGCAGCGACCTCTGGTTCGCGGGGGCGTCCTACGACATCACGCCCGCGTTCAACCTTGCCGGCGAAGTCTTCTACGTGAAGTACCGGCGCAGCGCGAACAAGGCCTGGCTTGGCGCGATCCGGGGCACCTACGCGTTCTCGAAACGCACCTCCGTGTATGCCACGGCGGGCTATATCGACAACGGCGGCCAGTCGGCGCTGTCGGTCAGCGGCGGCAGCCCCGGCGGCAATCCCAGCGCGGGCGGCAACCAGGCCGGCGTGATGCTCGGCGTCAAGCAGATCTTCTGAGGCGCTGCAGCGCTGTCACCCTTTTCAATAGGTAGAACGATGAAATCATCCCGCTTGCTGGCGATGCTGACCGGCATCGCCCTGATGTGTGCCACGGCCTTGTCGGTCGCCGCCACGCCCGCCCCGGCTGCGGCCGCCCCGGAACGCACTGACCATTTCCGCGTGACGCTGCTGGGCACGGGCACCCCGGTGCCTTCGGCAACGCGCGCTGGCTACAGCACGCTGGTCGAGGCCGGCGGCCAGAAGCTGGTTTTTGATTTTGGCCGCAATGTGGCCGTGCGCCTGTGGCAGTTGCGGATTCCGCTGGGCAGCGTCGACGCGCACTTCCTGACGCACTTCCACTCGGACCATCTGGTGGGACTGCCCGACCTGTGGCTGACTGGCTGGCTGCGGCCGCCCTACGGCCGCCGCGACAAGCCCATGGCGCTGTACGGCCCGGCGGGCACGCGCGCGCTTGCCGATGGGCTGCGCCAGGCCTTTGCCGCGGACATCGCCATCCGGCACAAGGATGAGGGCAGCGCGCTTGCGGGCATCACCATCGATGCCCGCGACGTCGCGCCCGGGGTCGTCTATGAAAAAGACGGGGTCCGCGTGACGGCATTCGAGAACGACCACGGCGACAACATCCGGCCGTCGTATGGCTACCGGATTGACTATCGGGGCCGGGTGGTGGTGCTGTCGGGCGATACCCGGTTCAGTCCCGCCGTGGTCGCGCAGGCAAAGAACGCCGACGTGCTGGTGCATTGCGTCACGCTGATCCCCGATGCGCTGCTGGCTTCCAACCCCGCGTACCGTGCCATCTACGATCACCTGTCCTCGCCGGAGGATGCCGCGCGGGTCTTCCAGGCTGCGGGGCCGAGGCTGGCGGTGTTCAGTCACATCGGCCTGAACGGCGATGCCACGGTCGGGCAGATTGCCGAGCGGGTCCGCAAGACGTATGCCGGTGAACTACTGATCGGCGAGGACCTGACGCGCGTGGAGATCAGCCTGGATGGCCGTGCCGGGACGCCGGGTGGCGTCGCGGTGTGGCAGGAGCGACCGTGAGCCCCGGCGCGCCGCGCCATCCCCTTGCGTTCAATCCGGCTTGATTCCCGCGCGCGCAATGATGGGCTTCCAGCGCTGCTGCTCCTGCGCGATAAAGCGCGAGAACTCGGCCGGCGTGTCGCCCACCACAATCGCCGCATCCGCGCTCAGGCGCTCGACCGACGACTTGCTCTTCACTGCTTTCACGGTGGCGTCCGCCAGCTTGTCGGCGGCCGCCTGGGGCAGAGATGCCGGTGCCAGCAGGCCATACCACTGCGTCATTTCGAAGCCGGGATAGCCTTGTTCGGCAACCGTTGGCACGTCGGGCAGCTGGGGAATGCGCTGGGTCGTGCCGGTGGCGATGCAGCGCACCTTGCCGGCCTTGATGAACTGGATGATCGCCGGCGCGCCGACCGCGGCTGCGTCCAACCGCCCCGACAGCAGGTCAGTGATCTGCGGACCGCTGCCGCGATACGGCACATGGGTGATGAAGGTGCCGGTCGCGGCCTTCAGGTATTCAAAGGCCAGATGGCCGGCGCTGCCGTTGCCGGCCGAACCGTAGTTCAGCTTGCCGGGCTTGCTCTTGGCCAACGCCACGAACTCCTTCAGGTTCTTCGCGGGGACGTCCGGGTGGACCACGTACAGGCTCGGCACCTTGGACAGCAGCGAGATCGCGCGGAAGTCCTTGACGGGGTCATAGGGCAGCTTCGGGAAGATAAACGGATTGACCGCCAGCGTGCCGATATGGCCGAGGATCAGCGTGTGGTTGTCATCGGCGCGCGCGACTTCGCCCATGGCGATATTGCCGGCCGCGCCGGGCTTGTTCTCGACGAAGACTGACACGCCTAGCAGCTTGGTCAGCTCCGCCGCGGTGGAGCGGGCCACGATCTCCGAGCTGCCGCCCGGCGCGAACGGCACCACCAGCCGGATCGGCTTGGCCGGCCAGGCCTGGGCACGCGCCAGCGTTGGCGCCAGCGCGCACGCGCCCAGTGCGGCGGTGGTCTTGAGCAGATGGCGGCGAAGGGGATTTATCGGGGTCATGCATTTCTCCTGAAAGTTCTGTAGCTGGGCCGTGGTGGGGCAGAGTCGGTGCCAGTTGGTGCTATTCGGGCTTGATGTTGCCGTCCCGGATGACCTTGGCCCACAGCCGGGCCTGCCCGTCGATGAATTGCCGTGCCTGTGCTGGCGGCGCAGCGACGATCTCGCCGCCCAGCTCGGCCACGCGTTGCCGGATCTCGGGGCTGGTCATGACTTTCTGCAGGGCGTCAGCGAGCTTCGCTGCGATCGGGTCCGGCGTTGCGGCGGGCAGGAAGGCCGCGTTCCATTCATAGACCTCGTAGCTCGCCACGCCGGCTTCCTGCATGGTGGGCACGGACGGCAATGCCTGGGTGCGGGCATGGCTGGTCACCGCCAGCGGCTTCAGCTTGCCGGCCTTGATGTGCTGCAGGCTCGAAGCGACGTTGGCAAAGAACAGCGGCACCTGGCCGGCGATGACATCGGTCATGGCGGGGCCGCCGCCCTTGTAGGGCACATGCAATAGGTCGACCCCCGCGCGCTGCTCGAACAGCACGCCGGCCAGATGCTGCGCCGAGCCATTGCCCGAGGACGCAAAGGCGACCGAGCCCGGCTTTTGCCTGGCCATGGCCAGGACGTCGCTGACCTTGCTGGCGGGAAAGCCCGCCGTGGCCACCAGCACGTTGGGATAGCGCGCCAGCACGCCGACCGGCCGGAAGGCCTTGTCCGGATCGTAGGGCAGGCGCGGATAGAGGCTGGGATTCACCGCATAAGAGGAGGCATCGACCATCATGGTGTAGCCGTCCGGTGCCGCCTTGGCGACATAGGCGGCACCGATCTGCCCGCCGGCACCCGGGCGGTTCTCGACGACGACGGTCTGGCCCAGCTCGCGCCCGAGACCCGGCGCGATCAGCCGTGCCATCAGGTCCGCGCCGCCGCCCGGCGGATACGTCACCACGATCGTGATGGGCCGTGCCGGCCAGGCCGCGGCGGTGTCGGCGGCCTGCGCCAGCGTGGTGGTGGCGATCAGGGCAGCGACCGTGGCGGCGATCGCGTGGCGTGCGTGCATGGGTCTGTCTCCTCGGGTGCGGTCCGTCAGCGGACGTCCGCGGTATAGCGAAAGGCAAAGGCGTCGCCCCGCGTCAGCCGGTATTCGATGCAGTTGCCGCCCAGGTCGAAGGCATGCCGGGTCACGACCGCGCACGGATGCGCATCCGGCAAGTCCAGCAACGCTGCCTCGTCTGCTGCCAGCGTGCGGAAGGTCACTTCGTCAACGGCGCGATGGACCGTGATGCCGCAGGCGCTGCCCAGCAGCGGGTAGAGCAGGTCGCCCCACTGCGCCGCAGGGAGTTGCTGCAGGGCTTCGCAGCGCGGCAGCGGCAGCCAGATCGATTCCAGCAGCCGGGGCGTGTCCTCCAGCCAGCGGCGGCGCGAGATCGCCAGCCCGCGCGCACCGGTCGGCAGCCCGAAGCGGGTTGCCATGGCCTTGTCCAGGCGCACGGTGCGGCACGACAGGATTTCCGAGCGCGGCACCGCCGGCGCGCCATCGGCGCCGCCGAAGCGGAAAAACCGCATCAGGCTGGCCCCGTTGAGCCCCTTGCGCACGAAGGTGCCCTTGCCCTGCACGCGCTCCAGCAGGCCCTGCTGGACCAGCACGGCGATGGCCTGCCGGATGGTGCCCAGCGCAATGCCGAACTCCTTGGCCAGCGCGCCTTCCGCAGGGATGGCGCTGCCGGGCGCCCACGCGCCCGAAACAATATTTGCCTGCAGTTCCGCCGCGATCTGGCCGTAGCGGCTCAGGCCCGCGGCGGTGGTTGTAGTCTGGAGCAGCGCGTTGTCTGGCATGCCGAACCCGTGCTAAATTGATGTCGATGTCCTCTAGAGGACTAGAATACTGACGCGGGTTCGGATGCCATATCCGGATATACCCGCGCCACTGAGCCGCGCCACGGAGGGGCTGACTGATGAGCAAGCGCGCTTTGCCGCTGGTGGATACCCACTTCCACGTGTTCGATGCCGGAGTGGCCGCGCCATCGGCCCGCTACCGGCCGCCCTATGCCGCTGACCTGAAGGACTGGCACGCCCGGCTTGCCGGATTGGGGGATCTGTATGGGGTGGTGGTGCAGACCAGTTTTCTCGGCACCGACAATGCGGCGCTGCTGGCCGCGCTGCAGGCCATGCCCGGGCGCTTGCGCGGCGTCGCGGTGGTCGGCCCTGAGGTAACGGATGCGGAACTGGCTACGTTGCACGCGGCCGGCGTGCGGGGCATCCGCCTGAACCTGTATGGCGATCCGGACTGGCAGCGCATTTCCACCGCGCCGTGGCGCGGGCTGTTCGCCAGGATCGCCGGGCTCGGCTGGCATGTCGAACTCCATACCCGCAACGGTGATGGCGCCATGGTGCTGGCGCAGCTTGACGCGGCCCTTGGCGATGCCGGCGCGCCGGTCGTGCTTGACCACTTCGGCCGGCCTGGTGCAGAGGGAGCCGAGGACACGATCTTCGACGTTGCGACTGCCGTGCGCGCGCGCCGCCAGGTCTGGGTGAAGATCAGCGCGCCGTACCGGCTTGCATCCCCTCAGGACTGGACCAGGTTTGCGCAGCGATGGCACGAAGTCGTGGGAGCTGACCGGCTGCTGTGGGGCAGCGACTGGCCATGGACCAACCACGAGGCGCCGGCTCGGGTCGACGAGTGCCGGATGCTTGCCGCATGGCCGGGGCAAGGGGCGCCCGGTGACAGCGAAGCGGCCGGCGCGGCCTTGTCCGCTGCGCTCCGGTGGCGCAACGCGGCAGCGCTGTACGGGTTTGCGGTGAAGGGATAGCGGGCGGCTGGCGCCGCCGGCTTCAATCCAGCGCCAGCACCCCGGGAATCGCTTCCACCAGCAAATCGATCGTCACCCTCAGCTTGTTCGGCAGGAAACGGGCTGGCCTGGACGCCGCGCAGGCCAGTACGCTGACCTGCGCCGGCCTGACGGCCTGGCAAGCCCTGGCCGAGGCCACGGTGACGCGGCCCGGCGACACCGTCGTGGTGATCGGCACCGGCGGCGTGGCCCTGTTTGCGGTGCAGATCGCCCGCGCACAGGGCGCGCGCGTGATCGTGGTGTCAGGCAGCGACGACAAGCTGGCGCGCGTGCAGGAGCTGGGCGCGGCGCATGGCGTCCATCGCGGCCGCACCGCTGACTGGCCGGCTGCCGTGCGCGAGCTGACCGGCGGCGGCGGTGCCGACCATGTGCTGGAACTGGCTGGCGGAGACAACTTCGGCCGGTCGCTTGCCGCGCTGGCGCAGGGCGGCCGGATCTCGGTGATCGGCAATCTTCAGGGGGATGAGCTGCGCGCCAGCGTCTTATCCGGTCCTGCATGGCCGCGTGACCGTGCAGGGGATCGGCGTGTCGCACCGGCGCGCGCTGCAGGACCTGGTGCGTGCCGTGGACTGGCTGGCGCTGCGTCCGGTGATCGAGAGCGAGTATGGGTTCGGGGACTTGCCCGCGGCGCTCGACCACCTGGAACGCGGGGCCTTCGGCAAGGTGGTGGGGCGGCTGCGCTGAGGCGCGGGCCGGACTGCTATTTGCGAGCCTTGCCGCGCACGCTCTTTTTGGCCGCGGCGGCGCGCGCCGCTTCTTTTTCGGCCGCTGCCGCCGCGCCCAACTGCTCCAGCCAGGCCATGCCCTCGACATAGGACAGGAAATGCCGCAGGTATTCCGGCGACGTCTCGCGCATCAGGGACAGCGAACGATGCACGAGATGGTCGGTATTGAGCGGCCCGGCATTCTCCGGCACGCGCTCCAGCGACAGGCGGAAGTGCTGCTCGACGCTGACCCTGGCCCAAGTCTCGCGGAAGTAGTCGGCCAGGGCATCGACCAGCGGCGCGTCGGACTGGGGTGCGGTTGCCGGCACCGGCGTGGGCGATCGTGCATCGTTTGAGGCAACCGCGAGGGCGGGCCTGGCGCGCGCGGTGATGTCGTGCACGAGTGCGCCAAGCGCGCTGGCTGCCGGGCCGGCTGTTGGCGTGGGCGGCGCGGTACCATCGGCAACATCGCTGTCCTGAACTGTGTACCGCTGCACGATGGCTGCATACGCGGCGGCCAGGCCACGCAGGCGCTCATCCAGCAAGCTCCGCACCGCGCCACTGTGTGCGGCGGCGCGGCGGGCCAGCGCTTGCATCAGGCGGAAGCGCACGGGATCGGCATAGTCGGCGCCGCTGGCCTGCCAGGCGTCCAGTTGCGCGCGGATATCGGCTGCCACGTCGAGGCTAGCCATGTGCCTTCACCGTGCCTGCGGTCACGCGCGGCACCGGCGAGATCTCGACGCGCCGGTTCTTTGCGCGGCCCTCGGCATCGGCATTCGGTGTCACCGGCTGCTGCGAACCGAAGGCGGCCGAGAACACTGAGGTGGGCGGGATGCCGGCATCGATCAGGGTGCGGGTCACGGTCAGGGCGCGCTGCGCCGACAGCTCCCAGTTGTCGGCAAAGCGGCGGTTGCCTTCGCGCACCTGCTGGTCGTCGGTAAACCCGCTCACCATCAGGATCTCGTCGCGGCTGCGCAGGTAGGCCGACAACGGCTGCGCCAGGCTTTTCAGCAGATCGCGGCCGTCAGGTTGCAGCTGGTCTGAGTTGAGCGCAAACAGCACGTTGCCGCTGATGCCGATGCGGCCGTTCACCAGCGTCACGCGGCCGGCCGCCAGCGGCCCTGCCAGTGCCTTTTCCAGCGTCTCGCGGCGCTGTGCTTCCTCCTGCCGCTGCTTCACCTCGGCTTCCAGCCTGGCTGACAGTTCCATCTGCACGCCGATGACCCCCAGCAGGACCAGCACGAACGCGCCCAGCAGCACCGACATCAGGTCGCCAAAGACGGCCCACGCGGGAACGGTCGGCTCGACGCCGGCGTCAAGGTCCTCTCTCATGCCGCCTCTGCGCTGGGCGCTTGCTGGCCGGCGCGCTGCTGCAGGTCCTCAAGGATCTGCTTTTGCGACAGCATGCTCAGGTCGACGACTTCGCGCGCCTGCGCCACGTAGTAGGCCAGTTGCTCGTCGCTGCGCGTCATCGACTTG
The DNA here is from genome assembly GCF_058792255.1 of Cupriavidus sp. CPT47-8839-RL05A. Taxonomy (NCBI): domain Bacteria; kingdom Pseudomonadati; phylum Pseudomonadota; class Betaproteobacteria; order Burkholderiales; family Burkholderiaceae; genus Cupriavidus; species Cupriavidus sp. CPT47-8839-RL05A. The sequence continues at coordinate 18,526 of NZ_JBYTEG010000022.1, forward strand.
TCCAGCGCGGCCTCGATGCGCTGCAGGTGGTCGATCAGCTTGCCGTTGGATTCGCTGAACAGCTGCACCGCCACGCCAAAGGCCTCGCCCAGGCTCGCGACTTCGACCGCGCTGCCGGTGACCTGCGCGGCGATGTCGGTGAGCTTGCCGGTTTCGGATTCGACCTTGTCGGTAAAGCGCGTGCCGACGCGGTCCAGCAGGTCCGCCGTGGTGGCGACCAGGGTGTCGACCGCGCTGCGCTGCTCAGTGGAGGCGTGGCTCACGGCATCGAGCAGCGTGCCCAGCGTTTCCAGCATGCGGCTGCGTTCTTCCAGCATGGCGTTGTCGCGCGCCATGCCGTCGGTGAGCTTCTCGCGCAGTTCCGCGATGACCTCCGCGGCGGCCTTGGGCGCTTCGGATGCGGCCTGCATCAGGTGGGCGACTTCGGCGATGGTGCCGGTGGCCTGGGCCTGCGCCTGGGCTGCCATGTCGCGCGCGGTGACGGCCAGCGTCTCGCAGATTTCCTGCTGGCGGCTGACGGTGTGCGCGCTGGTCTGTTCCCATTCCTGGCGCAGCGATGCGGCCATGGTGCCGAGCGTGTCGGTCCAGGCGGCCATGCGTTGCGCGTCCTGCGATGCCAGTTCCGCCTGCAATGTGGTGGCGGCCTTGGGTGCCTCGGCCGCGGCTTGCACCAGGCGGTCGATTTCGGCGAGGGTGGTGCTGGCATGCGCCTGCGTCTCGGTCGAGATCGCGCGCGCGGTCTGCGCCAGCGCCTCGCAGATCTCCTGCTGGCGCGTGGCGGCGTGCGTGCTGGCCTGTTCCCACTGCTGGCGCAGCGTGGCGGCGATGGTGCCGAGCGTATCGGTCCAGCCGGCAAAGCGCTGTTCATCGCGCGCAGCCAGTTCGGCCTGCAGCGTGATGGCCGCCTTTGGCGCGTCCGTTGCGGCCTGCACCAGACGGTCGATCTCAGCGAGGGTGCGGTTGGCATGCGCCTGGGTCTGGGCCGAGATCTCGCGCACGCTCTGCGCCAGCGTCGTGCTGATCTCGTCCTGGCGGCTTACCGTGTGCGCGTTCAGCTGTTCCCACTCCTGGCGCAGGGCAGTCGTCATGGAGCCGAGCGTATCGGTCCAGGCGGCGAAGCGCTGTGCATCGCGCGCAGCCAGTTCCGCCTGCAGTGCAACGGCCGCCTTCGGCGCGTCCGACGCGGCTTGCACCAGGCGGTCGATCTCCGCAAGGGTCTGGCTCGCATGCGCCTGGGTCTGGGCCGAGACGTCGCGCACGCTCTGCGCCAGCGTCGTGCTGATCTCGTCCTGGCGGCTTACCGTGTGGGCGTTCAGTTGCTCCCACTCCTGGCGCAGCGCTGCGGTCATGCTGTCGAGCGTATCGGCCCAGGTGGCAAAGCGCTGTTCGTCGCGCGAGGCCAGTTCCGCCTGCAGCGCAACGGCCGCCTTCGGCGCGTCCGAAGCGGCTTGCACAAGGCGGTCGATTTCCGCGAGGGTCTGGCTGGCATGCGCCTGGGTCTGGGCCGAGATCTCGCGCACGCTCTGCGCCAGCGTCGTGCTGATCTCGTCCTGGCGGCTTACCGTATGCGCGTTCAGTTGCTCCCACTCCTGGCGCAGGGCAGCCGTCATGGTGCCGAGCGTATCGGTCCAGGCCGCCAGGCGCTGCGCGTCGTGCGCGGCCAGCTGCGTCTGCAGCCCGGCATGCGACTCGCCCACGGTGCGCACCAGTGTCGCCGCATGCTCGCCGAACGCGGCTGCGGCGGCCGTCAGGGCCTGCCGGTTGTCGCCGGCGAGCTTCTCGCCGGTGCGCTCCTGGCGCGACAGCGCCTCGCGCCATGCGTCGGCAGCGCTGGCGGCTGCCGTGTCGAGCCGGGTGGCGACATTGTCCAGCAGCCCGGCCGAGCGTTGTTCAAAGGTCTGGGCAAAGCCGTCGAGGGATGTGCGCAGGTCCGCTGCCAGTGCCTCGCTCGCGCGTTGATGCCCGGCCAGCGCCTGGTTCCAGGTATCCGCAACGCCCGCGGTGGCGCTCTCGAAGCGGCTCGATACCCCATCCAGGTGCTGTTGCACGGCTTGGGTCACGTTGTCGCGCAAGGCCGTGGTTTCGCGTGCCAGGCCCGCCATGGTCGCGTCCACCGCAGGCTGGATCGCTGCGCTTGCGGCACGGGCGCTGTCGGCAATGCTGTCCTTCAGCGATTGCTCGACCGAAGACGCCAGGCGCGTGTAGACCACTTCGGTCTTGCCGTGGAAGGCGTCCTGGCTGGCGGCCAGGCGCTCGGTCAGGGCCTGGTTCTGTTCGGCCATCGTGGTCATCATGGCCTGCATGCGCTCGACCAGTGCCGGCATCACGTCGGCCTGGCGCTGCAGCAGCCGGAACGCTTCATCACGCTGGTGGCCGCGCGAGTAGGGGCGCAGCGTGGTGGCGATGCGGGCATCCAGCGCCTGCGCGGCCTGGATCCGCTCGCGCCGGCACAATGCCGACAACAGCCCCAGCATCGCGGACGTGGCCACGCCCGCGACCGAGGTGCCGAACGCAAAGCCCAGGCCCTTGACCGGTGCGGCCAGTGAGGCGCGGATGGCCTGCAGGTCGGTGGCGGTCTCCAGCGCGATGCCGGTGCCGCGCAGGGTCGCCACCATGCCCAGGAACGTGCCCAGCATGCCCAGCAGCACCAGCAGGCCGACCAGGTAGGGTGTCAGCGCGGGCCCGGGCAGGCCGACGCGCTCGCCTTCCACGCGCAGGCGGGCGCTGTCGCGCAGGCTGGGATGCAGCCGTTCCAGCCAGCTGCCAAGGCTGGCCGGCGCTTCGGACAATCCGGCGGCGGCCTGCGCCAGCGTGGCGGTGGCCTGGCGGTAGCGGTACAGCTCCAACGCCCCCGCCAGGTAGCAGCCGCCGATCAGCAGCGTCACGGCCAGCGCCAGGAAGTTCGTGCCTGCATAGCCGGCGGCGATCCAGCACACGATGGCCAGGCCCGCCAGGAAAGCGACAATATGGGTAAGGTATCGGGTCATGATGTTCTGGTTAGCTGTCTTGCAGCGCCGCCAGCAAGCCTTCAAGGGGCTGCCAGCGGATGTCGAGTTCGGCGAGCAATACGCTCTGCATATCCTTGCGGAATACCGCCAGCCACGCACCGGGCCTGGCCGTTGCGGGCTGTCCCGCGGCCTGGGCTTCGGCCAGCGCCGCGGCTTCGGCCTGGCGCAGGCGCTGGAAGTGCGGCTCCAGCATCGTCGGCAAGGCGCCCAGCAGGCTCTGTTCGCGCGCGCCCAGCACGCGCTCCATCACGGCATCGACCATGGCCAGCTTGGCCATGCCGGGTGCGTGGCCGGACAACGCGCCGCGCAGGCGCCCGCGCAGGTCGCCGATCGAGGTCTCCATGGTCTGTTGCAGCGTGAGGTAGCGCTGGCGATAGACCGCGTAGTCGACCTGCGCGTCCACGGGGTCGGGCAGCGCGGACGGCCGGGCCGGCCCGCGCCGCTTGCCGGCTAGCGTGGTGTCTTCCACGATGGCATCGGCCAGCGCGGCGCGCACGCGCGCGCATTCGCGTGCCTCAGTGCTGTCGGCAGCACGTGCGGCAGGCGGCGTTGCCGGCGCATTGGCCTTCAGCGCCGATGACAGCGCGATCGCATCCGCCCAGCCAAGCCATTGGCTCAGCTGGCTCGAGAGCGAGCTTGCAGGAGGAGGGGCATCGGCGTCAGTCAGGCGAGCCAGCAGGCGGACGAGCGTCGGGCCGCTGAAACCTGTGCGCCGGGGCACTTGTAACATTGCGCCGGATTCGAAAAATCCAGCAGTTTACACGCCCGCGCGGTGGCGCGGCCGGCTGGCGTGGTGGATGATTGGCGGGAATCCGTCCCGGACCCATCCCACCACGGAGTGAAACCATGAGACTGGTTGGCATGCTTGATTCCCCTTATGTCCGCCGCACGGCGATCTCGCTGCGCCTGCTCGGGTTGCCGTTCACGCATGAGTCGGTGTCCGTCTTCCGTGAATTCGAGCGTTTCCATGGCATCAACCCGGTGGTCAAGGCGCCATCGCTGGTCTGCGACAACGGGGTCGTGCTGATGGACTCGACGCTTATCATCGACTATGCCGAGTCGCTGGCGGGCCGCAGCCTGATGCCGGCGCAAACCGCGTCACGGCAGGCCGCGCTGCGCATCGTCGGGCTGGCGCTGGCGGCGAGCGAGAAGGTGGTGCAGAACTTCTATGAGCACAGCCAGCGGCCGGCGGGCAAGCTGCACCAGCCGTGGCTGGACCGTGTCGATGCCCAGCGCGAGAGCGCCTTTGCACTGCTGGAGGCGGAACTCGCCACGCGTCCGGTCCCGGCTGGCGAGGCGGAAACCGGCCAGGCCGAGCTGACCGCCGCGGTCAGCTGGACCTTCGCGCAGTTCATGATGCCGGGCGCGGTCGATCCGGCGCGGCATCCGGCGCTGGTCGCGCTGACCGCGGCACTTGAGCGGCTGCCCGCATTTGAGGCATTGCCCTGCGCATAGGTGGCTGCTGGCGCGCCTACCGCGGTAGGGTGCCAATCGCAGGCATTCCGATGCAACATCAGTCCCCCTGTGGAACGCGATTTCAAAGGGGAACACATGAAGACCAGACTGCATCGCCTGAAAGTCCTGAGCGCAGTCCTCTGCGTGGCCCTGGCCGCTTGCGGCGGGGGCGGTGACGACAACGGCGGCAGCGGCTCGTCGGGCGGCACTGGCAACAGCGGCAATACCAGCGGCACTGGCGGCACCGGCGGCAGCACCGCAACGCGGACGGTGATGTTCGAGGATACGCCCGTGACCGGGATCAGCGCCGAGTTCCTGACCCAGCTGAATGGCCAGGGTGCACGTGGCTTCCGTTTCGTCAGCGGCTTCTATTTCCTCGGGAACCCGGCAGGTTCCGAGCAGAAGGGGGTCTACGTCAAGGACGCGCAGACGACCTATACCTATGAACTGCCGCAGGAACCGGGCGGCGCCGATGTCCAGGCGTGGGCCACGGCGTACGAGGCCTGGCTGAACAGCCATGGCGCGCGCGGCTTCGTCTGGGGCGGGCCCTACATGGTGGGCGGCCAGATTTATGCGCTGATGCGCAAGGACAACGGGTCGTCGTCGACTTTCTCGTACAAGGTCATGGTGGTGGACACCAATGCCAGCCTGTCGGCCTTTGTCCAGAACCAGGCCAACCCGCTGGGCGCAGACGGCTACTACCTGGCGGTTCCGGCGTACCTGGGCCCGTTCGGCGTGAGCAGCACCGTGGCCATCTTCCGCAAGGACCTGCAGGGCAGCGCCCGCTATGGCTATGAGGTCCTGTCGAATCCGGCCAGCGACGGCGATGTCGTCGCCCAGATCAACACGCAGGGTGCGCGCGGCTATCGCTTCAAGGTGCCGTTCGTCAGCGGCGGCACGCAGGTCAACCTCTACGAGAAGGACCTGTCGCAGTCCAGCACCTTCCGCTTCTACGACTTCGCGTCGCAGCAGACCAGCGCGGGCTTCCTGGCCCAGGCCAACGCCGAAGGGCAGAAGGGCTCTAGCCTGATGGGCGCCTACGGGTTGCCGAGCGGCACCATCCGGGACTTCTACTTCGAACCGGCCAGCTGCACCGGCTTCCTCTGCGATACGCGCAGCCTGTTCGGCCTGTAAGCGCCAGGCGCCGGGGCTTGCCCCGGCGCCGGCGTGCCCATGTGCAGTCAAGGTAATACAATCCACCTGACCAGGCGACGAGACCAATCGACAAGTCCATACGCGCGAACCGGGGTGGGAAACTCATGACAAGAAGTCAAGGCGCCGCAGAGAACAATAGCGGCGCCAACATCGACGCCAGCGCGTGCCGCAACTATGCCATCGTGGTGGATGACCACCCGTTGATGGCGCGCGGCATTGCCGGCTACCTTGCGGCGCATTGCGGGTTTGACGCTGCCTTGCATGCAGCCGATGCGCGGGAATGCGCGGCGCTGACGGAACGGGAGGGATGCCCGGCGCTGCTGGTGGTGGATTTCTGGCTGCCGGACGGCACCGCGGTCGGGTTGCTGCGCGAAGCCGCGGCGCGCCTGCCCGCCTGCAAGCTGCTGGTGATGAGCGCCGACGACGATGCGCGCGTTTGCATCAAGGCGCGCGAGGCCGGCGCGCACGGCTTTATCCTGAAGAACGAGCCCCCGGAGGTGTTCGCCACCGCGGTAGCGTCGCTGCGCCAGGGCCGGCGCTGGTTCCAGCAGGCAGGGCCGCCGTCGGCGCGGCGCGAGTTGCCGCTGGAGCCCAGCGAACTGGGCCTGACGGCGCGCCAGGCCGAGGTGCTTGGCATGATGCTGCGCGGCCTGCCGAACAAGCGCATCGCCCTGACCCTGTCGGTGTCGGAGCAGACCGTCAAGGAGCACGTCACCGCGATCCTCGGCAAGCTTGGCGTGCGCAACCGGATCGAGGCCATCGCCCTGCTGCACGGGCGCAGGCTGGAATCTTGAAGAAGGCCCTCGCCCGGCTGCTTGGCTTGTCGCGCCCGGATGCGGATGCCGGCATCAGCCCGCGCGCGCGTGCGCGGCTGCTGGACATGACGTTCGGGCGCCTGGTGTTCAGCGTCAATGCGATTCCGTTCGTAGGGGTGCCTTTCGTCATCTGGCTGTATGTCCAGAAGCTGGACGGCGGCGCGCTGCTGGCCTGGACACTGGGGTATGGCGCCGCGGCGGTGTGGATGCAATTGCGCTTCCGGCGCTACAAGCAAGAGCGGGAAGACGATGACGCCCTGGTCCGGCGCTGGCTGCCGTTTGTGCAGCGCGTGGCGCTGGTGCACGGTTTCTGCCTGTCGCTGGCCGCGGTCCTGACGGCCAGCCTGGGGGGCTTTGACTTCAAGCTGCTGCTGTATATCAGCATCGCCGCCATCGTGGCGGCCAATGCCACGCACCAGACGCCGATCCTCGGTGTATTCCAGCGCTTCTTCGTTGCCTGCTGGACTTTGCAGATCGTCAACACCCCGCGCAGCTTCCCCGAGCACTGGCCGTTCGTGCTGCCGCTCGCGTTGCTGTATGCGCTGGCCATCTACCGGCACGCGCTGATCGCCAACCAGTTCTTCCGGCAGCAGGTACGGATGGAGGATGACGGCATCCGCCTGGCCGAGCGCTACCGGCTGGCCAAGGAAGAGGCCGAGAAAGCCCTGCATGCCAAGAACCTGTTTCTCACCACCGCCAGCCACGACCTGCGCCAGCCCGTGCATGCCATGGGCTTCCTGATCGAAGCCATTGCGCGGCGCAACCGCGACCCGGCCCTGATCCCGCCGCTGGACGACCTGCGGCGCAGCGTGCGCTCGGTGCACCTGATGTTCAACTCACTGCTCGATCTGTCCCGGATCGAAGGCGGCATTGCCAGCCCGCGCAATACCGCCGTGGCATTTGCGCCCTTGGTCGAAGAGGTGGCGTCGCTGTTCCGGGAAGAGGCGCGCAGCCGCGGCCTGGACCTGCGCGTGCGCCTGCCCGCAGGCGCCGCCGCGGTGCTGGCCGATCCCGCACTGCTGCGCCAGTCCTTGGTCAACCTGGTGCACAACGCGCTGCGCTATACCAAGCGCGGCGGGGTGCTGGTGTCCGCGCGGCGGCGCGGCAGCCACTGGCTGCTGGAGGTCTGGGACACCGGCGTGGGGATCGCGATCGAAGAGAAGGGGCGGGTCTACTCGCCGTTCTATCGCAACGAACATGCGTGGCGCATCGACAGCGCGGGCCATGGCCTGGGCCTTGCCGTGGTGGCGCGCTGCGCCACGCTGATGGGCGCCACCTACGGGCTGGACTCGGTGGAGCGCCGCGGCTCCAGGTTCTGGCTGCGCTTTCCCGAAGCGAAGCCGCTGGCGCCGGCGGCGATCGAGCCGGTCTACGAGCCCGATGGCCTGTCGGCCTCCACCCTGCTGCAGGGCGTCTGCCTGGTCGTCGAGGACGACCCGCTGGTGACCGCCGCGTGGACCAGCCTGATGGAGGCCTGGGGCGTGCAGGCGGCGTGCGCGGCGTCGGGGCAGGAAGCCCTGGCACTGGTCGATGCCGGCCTGCAGCCCCAGGCGATCCTGTGCGACCAGCGCCTGCGCTCCGGCGAGAGCGGCTTCGAGGTGCTCAAGGCGCTGTTCGAACGCTGCCCGGACGCAAGCGGCGCCATGGTCAGCGGCGAGTTCGATTCCGAGGCGCTCCAGCAGGCCGAGCGCGAAGGCTACCTGGTCCTGCACAAGCCACTGGAGCCGTCGCAGCTGCATGCCCTGTTGTTCCAATGGCTTTGTGCTGCCTGACAGCATGGATTGGTGGGTCTGCCTGCGGCGGTGGTCCCACTCAGGCATTTCCGGGGCGAAAGAAGTGTCCGGATCGATTTTATTCAGATCACCTGAAGAATTTATTTAGTTCACTTTTTTCGACCTCTCAGCGACAGTCTAGCGACCGCAAATCGCGATACTGGAAAGAGAGGGCCCCATGTCTATCTCAAACCGCGCTGTCGCTGCCTCCATGCTGGCCGTTTCCATGTTGGCGGGCCTCGCCGGATGCCATAGCCCGTCGGCCGCGGCGTTGGCTGCGGCGTCGGCTGTCTCGTCGGGCTCCGCGACGGCCGCGGTGTCGGAACAGGACATCAACGATGCCTACGTCTACCTGCTGGGCCGGCTGCTTGTCCTGCGCCAGCAGCAAATCGACTTCCGGAAGGAAGGTTTCCAGTGGAACCGGATCATTCATCGCGACGTCGGCGGTGTGTCGTGGGCCAACCCCAACCTGGATGTCGCCTACAGCGAGGCCTGGGTTGCGGTCGACGAAAAGACCTGCACGGTCTTCAGCGTGCCGGCCATCAAGGGGCGCTACTACACCATTCAGTTCCTGAACGGCTGGGGCGAAACCGTCGCCAATATCAACGAACGCACCTATCCGGACCATCCAGGCGGCGAATTCGCGATGTGCCTGAAGGGTGCCAGTGCGGCACTTTCGCCCAATGCCAGGCGCATCGACCTGCCGGGCAAGACCGCACGGGTGCTGGCCCGGGTGGAAATCGGCGCAGACAAGAAGCAGGCCATTGCCCTGCAGCATCAGATCACGACACGGATCACTGGCACGGCGACGATTGCCCCGGTACCTGCCACGCCCGCCTTCAGCAATGACAAGCTCCCCGGCGTTGAAGCCTTTGACTCGGCAGCCGTTGCGCTTGGCTCGGAGCCGGACATCAATCCGGGCATGGAGCCCATCCAGGCCAAGGTGCGCGCGGTGAGTGCCGCGGTGGCCAGCAGCCCCGCCGAACGCGCGCGGGTGGACAAGGTCATCCGCGAGAAGACGCTGCCGGCGTTCTTACAGTCGTTCTCCACCGCAGGTACCATCAGGAACGGCTGGAACCGGCCCGCTACCATCGGCAAGTACGGCAGCGACTACCACACCCGCACCCGCATCAACCTGGGCGGGATCTGGGCCAACAGCACCGATGAGGTCGTCTATTTCAAGACGGATGCAGACGGGACCGGCACCAAGCTCGACGGCGGCAATACCTACACCATCACCTTCCCGAAGGACGAGCTGCCCGCCCGCCACGTCAAATACTTCTGGTCGGTGATTGCGGTAGATGCCAAAAACTTCCGCGTGATCCCGAATGCGAAGAACCGGTTCCTGATCAACAAGCAGTCCAGGCTGAGCTATGGCGAGGACGGTTCGCTGACGCTGTACTTCGCGCCTGCCAGGCCGAAGGATGCGCCTGACGGCAACTGGCTGCCCACGCCCAAGGGAAAGAACTACCACCTGACGTTCCGGCTCTATGGGGCGGACCAGCCGGTCCTGTCCGGGGAGTGGTTCCCGGCGCCGCTGGTCAAGCGTAACTGAGCGGGCCGGTCTTGGCAGGAAGGCGCCTGCCAGTGCTGACCTAATCCTCCGCCACCTCGCAAAACCGCAGCCGGTTCCCGAACGGATCGGCCACCTGCAGCATCCGCCCCCAGCCCACATCCTCCACACCGGGCCTCGCGTACGGATAGTCCTTGGCCGACAGCTCCCGCTGCAGCGCATCGATATCCTCCACCGTCACGAATACCGCCGATCCGGGCGTGGCGTCGCCATGGTGCTCGCTCAGGTGCAGCGTCAGGCCGCTGCGCCTGACCTGCGCGTACAGCGGAAGTCCCTCTTCATACCGATGCTCCCAGTCGAGCGTGAAGCCGAGGAAGTCGAGGTAGAACTCCTTGGCCTTGTCGACCGAGAAGATCCGGAGGATGGGGATGCCGGCAGACAGGTTCATGGCTTTCCGTTCGGTAGTTGCGCAGGAATGCCGGATGATAACGCCGGCCCGCGGTGATCCGCGCGGCCGGCGCATAAGCATCCGCGACAATCTTCGTTGGCTTTGTGCGGGCCCATGTCTAAGCTGGCGCTCCAGTGAAATCCCGGAACACCGCTATGAACCCGACCCATGACTCACGCCGCCGCCTGCTTCTGACGGCAGCGGGCGCCGCGGCTGCCGCCAGTGTGCTGCCAGGCGTCAGCTGGGGGCAAGGACAGACCGCGCTGCGCATCGGCTACCAGAAGTCCTCCACGCTGATGATCCTGCTGAAGTCGCGGCAGACGCTGGAGAAGGCGCTGGCGCCCAAGGGGGTGACGGTGCAGTGGTACGAATTCACCTCGGGCTTGCCGCTGCTTGAAGCGCTGAACCTCGGCAATATCGACCTGAGCGCCGACGTGGCCGATGCGGTGCCGCCGTTTGCGCTGGCCGCGGGTGCCGCGCTGACCTACTACGCCAGCGAGACGCCTTCGCCGCAGGCACAGGCCATTGTCGTGCGTGGCGACTCGCCGATCCGTGAGGTGGCGCAGCTCAAGGGGCAGCGGGTGGCATTTGCCAAGGGCGCAGGCGCGCACTACCTGGTGCTGGAAGCGCTGGCGCGCGCGGGTCTGTCGATCCGCGATATCGAACCGGCATACCTGAGCCCGGCCGACGCCCGCGCGGCGTTCGAGCGCGGCAGCGTGGCGGCATGGGTGATCTGGGACCCGTTCCTGGCCGCGGTGCAGCGCCAGGCCAATGCGCGTGTGCTGCGCGATGGCGAGGGGCTGGCCAGCTATCGGCGCTTCTACCTGGCGGCGACGCCGTTCGCGCGCGCGCATGCCGAGGTGCTCGAGGTGGTGTTCGATGCGTTGCGCGACGCGGGCGACTGGGTCAAGCGCAATCCGGCCGAGGCAGCGCGCTGGCACGCGCCGCTGATCGGCCTGGATGCGGCCACCGTGGAAGCCGCGAACGCGCGGCGCAGCTATGCGGTGCGCACGGTCGACGCCGCCGCGCTGGCCGAGCAGCAGCGCATCGCCGATGCCTTCACCGCGCAGCAGATCCTGCCGCGCAAGGTAGCGATCTCGGCGTCGCCGGTCTGGCGCAAGGCGTAGCCGGCAGGGCGCCGGCCACGCTTACGCGACTTGCGTCGCACAATCTGCCCCTGGGCTCAACGCGAGCCCCGGGGCGTGCCGCATCAAACCACTCCCATCTCCGGATCGCTGACCGCGTCCTCGCCGGTCTCCATCCGCCCCGCAAAGCGCCGCGCGAACGACGGACTGGCCTCGCAGGTCACGACGAAGTCGTACCAGTTGCCGCTGTCGGCCACCGGCCATTCCAGCATTTCCACCTTGCCGCGCTTCACGGTTTGCGTCCACGGGCCGTCGTCGCGGTAGGCCAGTGCCGTGACGGTGAAGGTCACGTCGGCGTCGCTGTCGTTATGCAGCTTCACCTGGATCGTGGGCTTCTTGCACGGGTTGTAGCAGACCTGGATTTCGGTGGACGTGGTCACCGCTTCGTTGATGTCGCCGGAGAAGGCGCGGTGATAGCCGTTGGGCCCGAGCACCCACAGGTCGTACTTGCCGCCGTCGGCATTGATGTCCCACGCATCGTCCAGCGTCTTGCCGGCTTCGACCACGTAGCGGCGCGGAATGCGGTCGAGGTGCAGCTTGTCATAGACGTGGAACAGCGCGCCGGCCTGGTTGGTGCTGGCGTTGGCGAACAGCAGGCGGACTGCCCTGGATGCGGCGTCGACGCGTGCACTGGTGTGCAGTTCATATGGCAGCTTGCGCGACGGACGCGTGCCGGTGTCCTGCTCCGGCAGCGCGGGCGTGGCCGGCACCGGGATCGCCGGCTGGGTCTGCTGCCAGGCGGTCAGGCTGGTGGCGTCGGCACGGGTGGTGCGCCCCGCCAGCGTGGGCAGGGTCTCGGTGTTGGGCGTGGCGAAGTTGAAGGCGCTGGTCAGGTCGCCGCAGATGGCACGACGGTAGGCGCTGATCTGCGGCTCCATCACGCCGAAGCGCGCCTCCAGGAAGCGCAGCACCGAGGTGTGGTCGAACACTTCAGAGTTGACCCAGCCGCCGCGGCTCCACGGCGACACCACCCACATCGGCACGCGCGGGCCGGGGCCGAAGGGCTTGCCGTCCTGCGGCGGCTGCTTGGCCGTGGCGGGCTGGAAGTTGAAGTACTCGTAGGCCATCTGCTCGTCGTCGAGGGTCGACTTGCCGGCCAGCGTGCCGTCCAGGTTGCGTGACGGCGCGGTCGGCGGCGGGCTATGGTCGAAGAAGCCGTCGTTCTCGTCGAAGTTGATCAGCAGCACGGTCTTGCTCCAGACCTCGGGCGATGCCGTCAGCGCGTCCAGGATGGCCTGCACGTACCAGCCGCCCTTGGCCGGGCTGGACGGGCCGGGGTGCTCGCTGAACTCGGCCGGCGGGATGATCCACGACACCTCGGGCAGCTTGCCGTTGAGCACGTCGTCGCGCAGCGACTGCAGGAAGCCGCCGTCGGGCATGGTGTTGCAGAAGCCCTTGGCCAGCGGGCTGTACTGGTCGTCGATGTCCGGGTTGTAGGGCGGGTTGACGCCGGTGCCGGCGGTGTTGGAGAGCTTGCGCCCGACGGGCATCTTCTCCATCTCGGCGCGCCAGTGCCGGAAACTCATCATCTGGTTGCAGCCATAGTTGTCCGGCACGTTCTGGTAGACCTTCCAGCCCACGCCCGCGGCCTGCAGGCGGTCGGCGTAGGTCTTCCAGGTCCAGCCTTCGGTGGAGGGACCAACATCGGCGCCCGCGTTGAACTCATTGATCATCACCGCGACGTTGTCGCCGGTGGGACCGTTGCTGCCGGTCCAGTAGAACAGGCGGTTGGGGATGGTGCCGGTGTGCATCGCGCAGTGGTAGGCATCGCACAGCGTGAAGGCGTCGGCCAGCGCGCGCTGGAACGGGATCTCGGCGTCATCGTAGTAGCCCATCGACAGCGCCTTCTTGGCCACCGGCCAGCGGTCCATGCGGCCGTGGTCCCACGCGGCCTGCGCATCGGGCCAGGTGTGCGGCGTGCCGCCGGCGCGCTGCGCGTTGCCCAGGGTTTCGTCCAGGTGGTAGGGCGTCAGGAGATTGCCGTTGGCATCGGTCTGGTAGAACGCGTTCTTGCCATTGGGCAACGGGATCGCGAAGCGGTCACCGTAGCCGCGCACGCCCTTGAAGGTGCCGAAGTAATTGTCGAACGAGCGGTTCTCCAGCATCACCATCACGACGTGCTTGACGTCCTGGATGGTGCCGGTGGCGTTGTTGGCCTCGATCGCGAGCGCGCGGCGGATGCTGGGCGGAAAGCTGGCCAGCACCGCGGCGGCGGCGCCGGTGCCGAGGCTGGTCTTCAGGAACTGTCTTTTTGACGGGTTGAAGGTCATGGCTGTGGCTGGGTCGGTCTGTCGCTGGATCGAAAAAGGGGCCCGCTTCACGGGGCGCAACGCGTGGAGCAGGCGCCGGGCTGGTCAGGTTTGCCGGCGTTTTCCGGTTGGTTGCCGTTGGCGGCGGTGGGCTGCAGGGTGCCGCCGCTCGCGCCCGGCGAGTCGCCGCCGCCGCAGGCGGCAAGCATCAGTGCGAGGGTGATGGTGCCGGCCGCCAGCCATGGGCGGGTGGGACGCAACAGCAATGAGGGTCTCATTTGGTGCATTGCCTTGTAGTCGTTGAGGGGGATAACGATTGCCGAGCCCATGCGCCGACATCAGATGCAGGCGCATGGACTTCCGCAGCGCGGACGACAAGTGCGGGGAACTGGCCGGTTCGGGTGCGGTTGGCCTTGGCTTGTCGCGACAGCGGGCGATTGTTGATTGGTCAAATGTCAGATGTTTGACATCAAACACATTTGGCGATTTGGTTTTGTAACCAAAAGTGTCGCACTGGCAGAGTTGCCATTGCTGGCTGGCCCCGCCCACTCTTAGTCAAGCTGGCGTGCCGTGAGGCCACATCGTGTGCACACAACAGGCATCAATGAATACGCAGGGCAGGGTAGAATCACGCCATCCCCGTCCTCCGCACGCCGCCGCAGTCCATGTCTGAAGAAAAGAAGAGCCTGTCCGAAACCATCCGCGCCGCGATCGAGCAGGAGATTCTTTCTGGAAAGCTTCCCAGCGGCACCCAGCTGGAAGAGCAGCAACTGCTGGCGCGCTTCGGCGTGTCCCGCACGCCGGTGCGTGAGGCCCTGATCCAGCTTGAGTCGGCCGGCCTGGTGGACCTGGTCCCGCGCCAGGGCGCGATCGTATCGTCGATCACCCTGCGCGAGTACGCGGCGATGAACGAGATCCTGGTGCAGTTGGAGGCGCTGGCGGCGCGGCTGGCGGCGCGCCGTATCTCGGCGGCTCAGCGCACGGCGATGCAGGCCGCGTTCGAAGACTGCCGCGCGGCCGCGGAGCGTGCCGATTCCGACCGCTACCGCGAAGCCAACGATGCCTTCCATGACGTCATCTACGCGGCCTGCTGCAATGACATCCTGTCGCGGCAGATCCGCACCATGCGCGCGCGCATGCGCGGCATGCGCGACCTGCGCTTCGAGAAGCCCGCCCGCATCCTGGCCTCGCTGGCCGAGCATGAGGCGGTGATGAGCGCCATCGTGCGCGGCAACGAGGATGATGCCGCGGCCGCGATGGTCCGGCATATCGCCACCGGGGGCGACGTCTACGCGGACATGATCGCTTCCATGCCCGGCGACGAGGCCGGCGGCAAGCGCGGCCGGCGCTAGTCAATGACCGCGGGGGCAGGCAGGCTCAGTCCAGCTTGACGCCGGCCTGCTCGATCCGCGTCACGGCCGACTTGCCGTCAGCCGCGGCCCATTTGCCGAACTCCGCTGGCGACGCCGAGGTGGAGACCTCGCTGCCATTGGAAGCGAGCTTCGCGCGCAGCTGCGGATCAGCCATCACCTTGGCGGTGGCGGCAAAGAGCTTGTCGCGGATGCCGTCGGGCAGCCCGGCCGGCCCGTACAGCCCGAACCAGAAGGTGAAATCAAAGCCCGGCAGCCCCATCTCCGCCAGCGCCGGCAGGCCTGGCGCCACCGCCGATGGCTTGGGCGTGGTCACGCCGATCATTTTCACCACACCCTGCGTGCCCATCGGCAACACCGACGCCGCCGTGCCAAACGACAACTCCACCTCGCCCGCGGCAACGGCCTGCAGCGACGGTGCGCCGCCCTTGTAGGGCACGTGCGTCATCTTGACTCCGGTGGCCTTCTCGAACTGCAGCCCGGCGATATGCGGCGAGCCGCCGATGCCGGACGACGAGTAGTTGAACTTGCCCGGCTGCGCGCGCGCCTTGGCCACCAGGGTCTTGACGTCGTTGACGTTCAGGTTCTTGTTGACGGCCAGGATCAGCGGCGACACGGTCAGCCGCGTCACCGGGGTGAAGTCGGTCGCCTTGTAGCGGGCCTTGTAGAGCTGCTGGTCGATGCCATACAGCGTGGCCGTGGCCAGGCCCAGGGTGTAGCCGTCGGGGGCCGCCTGCGCCAGTGCCGCGGAAGCCAGCGTGCTGCCGGCGCCGGGCTTGTTGTCCACCAGCACGGTCTGGCCAAGCTCCTTCGACAAGGCCTCGCCGAACACGCGCGCGACATAGTCGGCCGCGCCCGCCGGCGTGTAGCCCACCAGCAGCCGGATCGGCCGGGTCGGGTAGTCCTGCGCAGCGGCCATGCCGGGCAACGCAGCCAGGGTGGCAAGAGCGGTGCCGATCGCGGCGCGCCCGAGGGTGTGTTTCATTGCTGTCTCCTTTTGTGTTCTCGTTGTCGCTATCGCGTGTCCTGGCCGCTGGCGCTCAGGACGCCACCTTGGCTTCGCGCAGGGCCGCGACGCCGGCTTCGTCATAGCCAAGCCCGCGCAGGATCTCGTCGGTGTGCTCGCCGGGATCGGGTGCGGCGCGGGCAAAGCGCTCGGGGTGCGGCGCGGCCGACAGGTTGATCGGCGAACGCAGCAGTTCCAGTGGCCCCAGCGCCGGGTGCTCGGCGGGCCGGGTCATGCGCAGGTGGCGCACCTGCGCATCCTCGAAGGCCTGGCCGATATCGAACACCGGCCCGCACGGCACGCCGGCGGCATTCAGGCGCGAAGTCAGTTCGGCCGCGGTGAAAGCAGCGGTGCACTGGTTGATGGCCTGGTCCAGCCGGTGGCGGTCGGCGGCACGGCCCGCGGCGGTCTGGAACGCGGGGTCTTCCAGCAGCCAGACGGCCTCGACGGTGCGGCAGAAGTTGGCCCACATGCGGTCAGTGCTGGCGGCGATATTGACCACGCCGTCGCGGCAGCGGTAGGTGCCCATCGGCACCAGCGTCGGGTGCGCATTGCCCTGCTGGCTCGGCACTTCGCCGTCGACGGTGTAGCGCGTGGCCTGGAAGTCCAGCTTGTTGAGCATGCCCTCGATCAGCGAGGTATGGACCCATTGGCCGCGGCCGGTGCGCGCGCGGTGCAGCAGCGCCAGCAGGATGCCCTGGCCCAGGAACATGCCCGCGGTGGTGTCGGAGATGGCAATGCCCACGCGCAGCGGGCCTTTGCCGGGCTCGCCGGTGACCGAACTCAGCCCCGACATGCCCTGCACGATCTGGTCCAGTCCCGGGCGCTCGCAATAGGGCCCGTCCTGGCCGAAGCCCGAGATGCTGGCCAGGATCACGCGCGGATTGATCGCGCTCAGGCGCTCATAGCTCAGCCCCAGCCGTTCCTTGACCACCGAGCGGAAGTTCTCCACCACCACGTCCGACCGGCGCACCAGGCGCGCCAGCACCTCGGCGCCCTGCGGCGTCTTCAGGTCCAGGCACAGGCTGCGCTTGTTGCGATGCAGGTTCTGCTCGTCCGAGCCGCGCCGCCGCCCGGTGACGGAACCGCGGTCCTGCGGCGGGGGCGGCTCCACGCGGATCACGTCGGCGCCCCAGTCCGACAGCAGGCGCACCGCCGCCGGGCCGGCGCGGGCGATGGACAGGTCCAGCACGGTGATGCCGGACAGCGGCAGGTCCGCAGGCGGGGCGTGAGGCCCGGCGGCTTCAGTGCCGGGAGGCAAAGACGTCATGGCAGTTCCTTGGCGATGGATTGTGAGAGTATACAAATAACAATCATAAAAATACGTATACGGAGTTTCCACGATGCGGAGCGCTGCGGGAAGGCGTAGGCTGCGAGGGCATTCATGCGGATTTGCGTCACCTGGATCCCATGGAAATGCCATTCGAGTCATATGGAATAGAGCGATCGGCGGCCAGGCGGCCGGGTCCAATCACCCCTGTGTCCGACCGACGCCCGAATTTGAGGATTTGTATGCTGACAGATGCCGTCTGTATTAACAGGGTGGGCGGACCTGAGGTGCTCGAGTCCTGCCAGGTCCCCGTACCGCCGCCCGGTCCTGGCGAACTGCAGCTGCGCCAGTCGGCCATCGGCCTGAATTTCGCGGACATCTACCAGCGCAAGGGCGCGCATGGCCCGCACACCGCGGCGCCGTTCCCGGTCACGCTGGGCTCGGTTGGCGCCGGCGAGGTGACCGCGGTTGGTCCTCATGTAGAAGGGTTCGAGGTCGGCCAGCGCGTCGCCTGCATGCATCCCGGCGCCTACCAGGTGACGCGCAACGTGCCAGCGGGCCGGGTCGTGCCTTTGCCGCACGCAATCCCGGAAGAGGTGGCCGGCGCCACGCTGCTGCGCGGGCTGACTGCCGAGTACCTGCTGCGCCGGCTCTACGCAGTGCAGCCGGGCGACGCCGTGCTGGTGCACGCCGCGGCCGGGGGCATGGGCGTGCTGCTGTCGCAGTGGGCGCGCGCACTCGGCGCGACCGTGATCGGCACCGTGGGCAGCGAGGCCAAGCGCGCGGTGGCGCTGGCACATGGCTGCCACCATGTCATCAATTACCGCGAGGCGGACTTCGTGGCCGAAGTGCAGGCGCTGACCGGCGGCGAGGGCGTGGCGGTGGTCTACGACGCCGTCGGCAAGAACGTGTTCGTGCCGTCGCTGCAATGCCTGCGGCCGTGCGGCATGGCGATCAACTACGGCACCGCGTCGGGCGACGTGGAGGCCTTCGACCTGCAGCTGCTGCACGCGCGCTCGCTGATCGTGTCGCGGCCGACGCTGCGCACCTACATTGCGAGCCCGCAGGCGCTGGCCAATGCCGCGGCCACACTGTTCGCCGCGGTCGCTGCCGGGCAGCTGCGCCTGGAGGTCAACCACCGTTACCCGCTGGCCGCCGTGCGCGACGCGCACCGCGACCTGGAGGGCCGGGCCACCACGGGCTCGGCCGTGCTGATTCCCTGAACCCCGGCGAGCACAAGATGAATCGCCGTCGCGCCCCGCAGGCCGGTGCCCAATGATCCCTACCTGGAGTTTTCCCGATGCACACTGATGGTTCCCTTCCTTCGCTCGACATTGCCGGTCATGTCGCCACGATCACGCTGCGCCGCCCGGCGGTGGCCAACCGCCTCGGGCCGGATGACCTGGCCGAGCTGCAACGGCATGTCGATGCCGTGAACGACAGCGACGTGCGCGTGCTGCGCCTGCGCGGCGCCGGCAAGTACTTCTGCAGCGGCTTCGATATCGGCAGGCTCGCGGCCGGGCAGCGCGGCGCCGGCTTCGAGACCCTGGTCAACGCGGTGGAAGACTGCCGTGCGGTGACCATTGCCGAGATCCACGGCGGCGTCTACGGCGGCGGCACGGACCTGGCGCTGGCGTGCGATTTCCGGCTCGGCACCGCCGCGGCGGACATGTTCATGCCCGCGGCGCGGCTGGGGCTGCATTTCTACCAGCGCGGCATGGAGCGCTATATCAGCCGGCTGGGCCTGAACCACGCCAAGCACCTGTTCCTGACCGCCGAGCGCATCGACGCCGACGAGATGTTCCGCCGCGGTTTCCTGACCGAGCTGCTGCCGGCGGAGCGCCTGCGCGAGCGCGCCGACCAGCTCAGCGACACCGTGGCCGGGCTGGCGCCGCTGGCGGTGCAAGGCATGAAGCGGCACCTGAACGCGATCGGGCGCGGCGCGCTGGATGCCGAGGCGCTGGCCGCCGACATCAGCCGGGCCACGCAGTCGCAGGACATCCGCGAAGGCGCGCTGGCCTGGAAGGAAAAGCGCAAGCCGCAGTTCACCGGCACCTGATGTAGGCCTACTGCGCCTGCCGCATCACCCATTCCACCGCCCGCGCCAGGAACGGTGACGTGTCGCCTTCGCGATAGCTCATGATCACCGGCGAGACGAAGCCCGGCGCGTCGATCGGGCAGTAGCGCACGTCGTCGCGATGCAGGCGCTGGATCGATGCCGGCACCAGGGTGATGCCGATGCCGGCCGCCACCAGCCCCAGCGCGGTCTGCAGCTCGTTGGCCTCCTGCGCCACACGCAACTGCAGGCCCTGCGCGCGGAACAGCGACAGCAGGTGGTCGGCATAGCTGGGCCGCGGCCGGGCCGGGTAAAGGATGAACGGCTGCGCCGCCAGCGCCTGTGGCGTCAGCGCCTTGCGGCGCGGCGCGGGCAGGCGTGCCGGCAGCGCGGCCACCAGGGGTTCGGCCATCACCACCTGCTGGCGGATGGCGGGGTCGTTCAGCGCGATGCGCCCAAAGCCCAGGTCGATGCGGCCGGCCTTGAGCGCCTCGATCTGCTCGACGGTGATCATCTCGGCCAGTCCCACCTCTACCTGCTGGTCGTGCCGGTCTGATTCGCGCAGCTCGCGGATCAGTTCCGGCAGCACGCCATACAGCACTGACGGCACGAAGCCGATGCCGAACCAGCGCTTGTCCTGCCGCCCGATGCGGCGCGTGCCTTCGATGGTCTCTTCCAGCCGCTGCGTCAGCTGCGTGGTCTGCTCCAGCAGGAAGCGGCCCGCTTCGGTCAGGCGCAGCCCGCGGCCGACGCGGTCGAACAGCGCCACGCCCACTTCATCTTCCAGCTGGCGGATCTGGCGCGACAGCGGCGGCTGTGCCATATGCAGCCGCTCGGCGGCGCGGGTGACGTTCAGTTCCTGGGCCACGACCTGGAAATAACGCAGGTGCCGGAGTTCCATTGCTGTCCTGTTTCCATACCTGCAAGGTATCGATCGAGACATCATCGGTCTTGGACGCAGGCAAAGTCAAGCCGCATACTTGGCCCCAATATCCATTTGCATCGACAAGGTATGACCACGACTATCACTTCGGTGGAGGCCATCCTGGTGGACCTGCCCACCATCCGGGCACACCAGCTGGCCATGGCCACCATGCAGCAGCAGACCCTGGTGATCGTGCGGCTGCGCTGCAGCGACGGCGTGGAGGGCATCGGCGAGGCCACCACCATCGGCGGCCTGTCCTATGGCGACGAAAGCCCGGAAGGCATCAAGCTGACCATCGACACCTACCTGGCCCCTGCGCTGGCCGGCCAGGATGCCACCAACGTGCATGGCGCGATGGCGCGCCTGGGCAAGGTCGCGCGCGGCAACCGCTTCGCCAAGTCAGCGCTGGAGACCGCCTTGCTGGATGCGCAGGGCAAGCGCCTGGGCGTGCCGCTGGCCACGCTGCTGGGGGGCGCGGTGCGCTCGACCCTGCCGGTGCTGTGGACGCTTGCCAGCGGCGACACCGCCCGCGACATCGCGGAGGCCGAGCAACTGCTGGCCGAGCGCCGCCACCATACCTTCAAGCTGAAGATCGGCCGGCGCAGCGTGCGCGACGACGTGGCCCACGTGGCCGCGATCAAGCGCGCGCTGGGCGAGCGGGCGCGCGTCACCGTCGACGTCAACCAGGCCTGGAACGAGGCCGACGCCGCCACCGGCATCGCCATGCTGGAAGCCGCCGGCATCGACCTGATCGAGCAGCCGACTCCGCGTGAGCAGCGCATGGCGCTGGCGCGTCTGGCAGCGCGCTTCGTGGTGCCGATCATGGCCGATGAAGCGGTGTGCGGCCCGGAAGACGCGATGGAGCTGGCGCGCATCGGCGGCGCCGACGTGTTCGCGCTGAAGATCGCCAAGGCCGGCGGCATCTTCGGCATGCTGCGCACCGCCGCGGTGGGCGACGCCGCCGGCATCGCGCTGTACGGCGGCACCATGCTGGAGGGCAGCGTCGGCACCATCGCCGCGGCGCATGGCTTCTGCACGCTGCCGCATCTGGCCTGGGGCACTGAGCTGTTCGGACCGCTGCTGCTCAAGGACGATATCGTGCAGCAGCGCCCCGAGTACCGCGACTTCAGCCTGCACCTGCCTGAAGGCCCCGGCCTGGGGCTGGCGCTGGACGAAGACAAGCTGGCGCACTACCGGCGCGGCTGAACTGGCAGGCCGCGCCCCCCGCATGGCACACCGGTGCCTGCACGCATCAAGTGAGGAGACCAATGAAGACGTTATTCCAGCGGCTGGCAAGCACCAGCCGCGCAGGGGCGCTGGCACTGGCTGCCGGCCTGTCGTTCGCAGCGCCGGCCGCGCACGCGGCCTATCCCGACCATCCGATCCGCTGGATCGTGCCGTTCCCCGCGGGCGGTGCCATGGACAACATCGCCCGCACGCTGGGCGAAGACATGTCGCGCACGCTGGGCCAGGCCATCGTGGTCGAGAACCGGCCGGGCGCCGGCGGCAATATCGGCGCCGAACTGGTGGCGCGCGCGCCCGCCGACGGCTACACGCTGATCATCGTCGCCAACGGCATGGCCGTGAACCCGGCGCTGTACGGCCGGCTGAGCTACGACCCGGTCAAGGACTTCGCGCCGGTGTCGCTGCTGGCGGTGGTGCCCAACGTGCTGGTGGCCAGCAAGGCGCGGCGCCAGGAAAGCACCGTCAAGGATGTGGTGGCGCACGCCAAGGCGGCGCCGGGCAAGTACACCTATGCCTCCGCCGGCAACGGCACCTCGATCCACCTGGCGGGCGAGCTGTTCACCTCGATGGCCGGCGTCGACATGCTGCATATCCCCTACAAGGGCAGCGGCCCGGCCATGACGGATCTGCTGGGCGGCCAGGTCGACTACATGTTCGACAGCATCACCTCGGCCAGGCCGCATATCGAATCGGGCAAGCTGACGGCGATCGCGGTCACCACCAGCAAGCGTTCCAGCGCGCTGCCCAACGTGCCGACGGTGGCGGAGGCCGGCCTGCCGGGCTATGAGCTGTCGCCGTGGTTTGCCGCCTTCGTGCCGGCGAAGACGCCGCAGCCGGTCATCGACGCGCTCAACCGCGCCATGCTCGAGGCTTTGGGGAAGCCGGCCGTGCAGAAGCGGCTGGCGCTGATCGGCGCCGAGCCGATCGGCAGTTCACCGGCGGTGCTGCGCGAGCACCTGGCGAAGGAAACCGATAAGTGGGGTGTGCTGATCCGCCAGCGGGGTATCCGGGCGGATTGAGCGGCCCGGCCCAGCGCGGCCGGTTGGGGTAGTCCCCGGGCAATGTCATTGCCCACCCCCGTTTCCCTTGGCACATAATGTGCATAAGCTGCCAGCCGAAAGGCACACTCGAGCGGATCACCCGCCGGCACTGAGGGGAGACAATGAGCAGTTCAACCGACAAGTTCTCGGCCACCATGCGCGATGGCCTGGCCGATCTTGCCCGCCGCCTGCGCTTCGCCATGGAGGAGGGTGCGATCTGGCTGGACGAGCAGCGCATGATCCTGATCCATACCGCCGCCCTGGGCGCGCTGCGCAAGGAACTGGTGGACACCCTGGGCATGGAGCGGGCGCGCGGCCTGTTCATGCGCATGGGCTTCCATTCGGGCATGCGCGATGCGGAGGTCGCGCGCAAGCTGCGCGCCGGCCACAGCGACTTCGGCCAGCTGGAGATCGGGCCCTGCCTGCATACCATCGAGGGGGTGGTGCGGGTCACGCCGGTCAAGGTCGACATCGACATCGCCGCCGGCATCTACGATGGCGAATTCCTGTGGGAAGACTCCTTCGAGGGCGACGTCCACCGCCAGCTGTTCGGCATCGTCGACGAGCCTGCCTGCTGGATGCAGATCGGCTACGCCACCGGCTACACCTCGGCGCTGATGGGGCGCACCATCCTGTATCGCGAGGTCGAGTGCATCGCCTGCGGGCACGCGCACTGCCGCATCATCGGCAAGCCGGTGGAAGCCTGGGAAGACGGCGCGCAGGCGCTGGCGCTGTACCAGCCCGATCCCGTGATCGAAACCATCATCGCCTTGCAGAGCGAGGTCGAGCACCTGCGCGCGCTGCAGGGCACCCCGGCCACGCCGGCCGACCTGGTCGGCACCTCGCCAGGCTTTCGCGCCGCCTGGAGCCTGCTGCAACGCGCCGCGGCCAGCAACGTGACGGTGCTGCTGCTGGGCGAGACCGGCGTGGGCAAGGAGCGGTTCGCGCAGGCGCTGCACAGCGTGAGCGGGCGCGCCGACAAGCCCTTCATTGCCGTGAACTGCGCGGCAATTCCCGATGAGCTGATCGAGTCCGAGCTGTTCGGCGTGGAAAAGGGCGCCTTCACCGGCGCCAGCCAGTCGCGCCCCGGGCGCTTCGAGCGTGCACATGGCGGCACCCTGTTCCTGGACGAACTGGGCGAACTCTCGGCCTCGGCCCAGTCCAAGCTGCTGCGCGTGCTGCAGGAGGGCGAGGTCGAGCGCGTGGGCGGCACCGGCACGCGCAAGGTGGACGTGCGGCTGGTGGCCGCCACCAATGTCGACCTGGCCGAAGCCGTGAAGCAGGGCACTTTCCGCAAGGACCTGTACTACCGCCTCAATGTCTACCCGGTCACGATCCCGCCGCTGCGCGAGCGCCTGGACGATATCCGGCCGCTGGCCGAGCGCTTCGTGGCCCGCTACGGCGCGCGCCACGGCAAGCGCATCGTCGGCATCACCGACCGCGCGCTGGCCGAGCTGCGCCACTATGACTGGCCCGGCAACGTGCGCGAACTGGAGAACGTGATCGAGCGCGGCGTGATCCTGGCCAGCCAGGGCGGCCAGATCACCGCCGACCACCTGTTCCTGCCGGGCACCGTGGCACCGGTGGTGGATACCGCGCCGCGGCTGGGCGCGGGCGGCACCTTGCCAGACCTGCGCGAAGCCGCGGTCCATGCGCTGCTGGACCAGATGTCAGAGCAGCAGCTGGCGCTGGGCGACGTCGAGACCGTGCTGATGGAGGCGGCCATGCAGCGGGCCGACGGCAATATGAGCCAGGCGGCGCGGTTGCTGGGCATTACGCGGCCGCAGCTGGCGTATCGGTGGAAGATGCGCGGCACGCGTGGGGGCAACGGGCACGGCAACGGTAACTGAGGCCGCTTTCAAGCTTCAAATGCTGAGGGAGCACACCCGCGTAGATCAAGCGCGTCCACACGATCCCCTGCGCCACCCATCTCCTCCGCTTCTCCCGGCTCCTCGCATTTCCCCCCTTGATCATTTGATGCAGCCCCGCCCGGCCGCGCATCGGCCCGAAGTTGCCCGATGCTGCACCGCGCCAGCGATTTTTCCCTGCCAGATCAAGTCTTCTCACCCAGCTTGCCCAGGCACGCTGCTGCGCCGCAGGGCAATCCCATCCGCATTGGCTCGCTGCCCGCAAACGCCCGCCCGGCGCGGCTTTTGATGATTTGATCAAGGCTTGCGGACAGCTTCATCAATTCATCGACAGGTTTCGCGCGGACCTTTCCGGGTTAACGCGCACGCTCGTCATCGCCAATTCCCCGCAACCCTTGTCCGACAACGCTTCGCGCTCGCTGGCACGGTCTTCGCAGTAAGGCCTGCGTCCAGCCAAAGGAGCGCGCCATGAACACCCCGTCGGTTCCCCTGTTCGAAGCCACGCCGCGCTATGTGCGGGTCGAGGGCCGCACCCCCGAAGGGTTTGTGCAGTTCGCCTTCAGCGTGGCCGACCCGGAGCTCAACGTCGAACTGATCATGCCGGAGCCGATGTTCGAAGCCTTCTGCTGCGTCAACCGCGTGCGCTTCCTGCCCCCGCTGGAAGCCGCGCCGCAGCCGCAAGCCGACGACTGACGCCGCAGCCACCGCATCACAAAGAGAGAAGGGATACAGGAGACCAAGCGATGCAAGTCGATATCAAGACCCAGCAGATCCAGCCGCTGCGCCAGACCTACGGCCATGTCGCGCGCCGCTTCGGCGACAAGCCGGCGTCGCGCTACCAGGAGGCGACCTACGACGTGCAGTCGGAGGTGAACTTCCACTACCGCCCCACCTGGGACCCCGGCTTCGAGCTGTATGACAAGCGCCGCACGGCGATCGTGATGCAGGACTGGTACGCGCTGAAGGACCCGCGCCAGTTCTACTACGGCGCCTACGTGACCGCGCGCGGGCGCCAGCAGGATGCCACCGAAAAGAGCTTTGCCTTCGTCGAGAAGCGCGGGCTGCTGCAGGCGCTGCCGGCCGAATGGCAGGAACGCCTGGCCACCGGCCTGCTGCCGCTGCGCCATGTGGAGTGGGGCGCCAACATGAACAACTTCTACTGCGCCGACTATGGCTGGGGCACGGCCATCACGCAGGCCTGCACCTATTGCGCGATGGACCGCCTGGGTATCGCCCAATACCTGTCGCGCATCGGCATGCTGCTGGACGGCAATACCGGCGTGGCGCTGGAGCGTGCCAGGGTGGCCTGGTTGGAGAGCGCCGCGTGGCAGCCGCTGCGCCGCTTTGTCGAGCACACCTTTGTCACCGGGGACTGGTTCGAGACCTTCGTCGCCCAGAACCTGGTGCTCGACGGGCTGCTCTACCCGCTGGTCTACCAGCATGCCGACGCGGTGATCGCGCGCGCCTGCGGCACCGGGCTGGCGGTGCTGACCGAATTCATGAACGACTGGCGCGACGAGCACGCACGCTGGGTCGATGCCGTGATCCAGGCCGCAGCGGCCGAGTCCGATGCCAACCGCGTGCTGCTGTCCGGCTGGGCGCGCGCCGCCTGCGCCGAGGTGGCGCAGGCGCTGGTGCCGGTGGCCGATGCGCTCACCGGCGAAGACGGCGCGCAGATGGTGGCGCTGTGCCGCGAGCAGTTCGAAGTCCGCCTGGGCAAGCTCGGCCTGGCTGCCTGATCCGCCCACAACGAACCCCACGGAGACACGCCATGTCAGCCACCGCTGCCAACGTCTACATCGCCCTGCAGAACAACGACGACACCCGACCCATCATCGACGCCATCACTGAAGCCAACCCGCATGCGCTGGTGTCGCAGTTCCCCGCCATGGTCAAGATCGACGCCCCCGGCCACCTGACCATCGTGCGCGAACTGGTGGCCGGCAAGCTCGGCCGCGACTGGGACCTGCAGGAGATCCACCTGAACCTGATCTCGCTGTGCGGAAACATCGACGAAGACGAAGACGCCTTCACGCTGCGCTGGAACGCCTGACCCGGCCGCGGCATAGAGAACATCACGGAGACATCATGGACGCACGCAAGAAGCTCAACCTGCGCGAGAAGTACGCCTCGATGACGCGGGACCTGGCCTGGGAAACGACCTACGAGCCGATGGACAAGGTCTTCCCGTTCGACAAGTACGAGGGCATCCGCATCCACGACTGGGACAAATGGGAAGACCCGTTCCGCATGACCATGGATGCCTACTGGAAATACCAGTCGGAGAAGGAGCGCAAGCTGTACGCGATCATCGACTCGTTCGTGCAGAACAACGGCCACCTGAACGTATCCGATCCGCGCTACCTGAACGCGCTGCGGCTGTTCCTGACCGGCGTGACGCCGCTGGAATACGCCGCCCACCGCGGCTACGCGCACCTGGGCAGGCATTTCCGCGGCGCCGGCGCGCGCGTGGCGGCGCAGATGCAGTCGGTCGACGAACTGCGCCACGCCCAGACCCAGCTGCACACGCTGTCGGTCTACAACAAGTACTTCCACGGCTTTGGCGAATGGCGCCACATGCATGACCGGGTCTGGTACCTGTCGGTGCCCAAGTCCTACTTCGAGGACGCGATGAGCGCGGGGCCGTTCGAGTTCATCACCGCGATCTCGTTCTCGTTCGAGTATGTGCTGACCAACCTGCTGTTCATGCCGTTCATGTCGGGCGCCGCCTACAACGGCGACATGGCCACGGTGACCTTCGGCTTCTCCGCGCAGTCCGACGAGTCGCGCCACATGACGCTTGGTTTGGAAGTGGTCAAGTTCCTGTGCGAGCAGGATCCCGGCAATATCCCGATCCTGCAGAAGTGGCTGGACAAGTGGTTCTGGCGCGGTTTCCGCCTGCTCACGCTGGTCGGCATGATGATGGACTACATGCTGCCCAAGCGCGTGATGTCGTGGGCCGAGGCCTGGGAGATGTACTTCGAGCAGGCGGGCGGGGCGCTGTTCAAGGACCTGGAGCGCTACGGCCTGCGCATGCCCAAGTACCACGAAGTGGCCACCCAGACCAAGGACCGCATCACGCACGAGGCCTGGGCCACCTTCTACAACTACGCGGGCGCGGCCGGCTTCCACACCTGGGTGCCCAAGGCCGACGAGATGGCATGGCTGGCCGAGAAGTATCCGCAGACCTTCGAGCGCTACTACAAGCCGCGCCTGGACCACTGGCAGGAGCGCCAGGAGGCCGGCGACCGCTTCTACAACGCCACGCTGCCGATGCTGTGCCAGACCTGCCAGATCCCGATGGTGTTCTCGGAGCCGGACGACCCGACCCAGACCTGCTATCGCGAAAGCAGCTACCACGGCATGAAGTTCCATTTCTGCTCGGACGGCTGCAAGGACATCTTCGACGACGAACCCGCCAAGTACGCGCAGGCCTGGCTGCCGGTGCACCAGATCTACCAGGGCAACTGCGGCGGCGCCACGCTGGAGGACGTGCTCAAGTGGTACCGGCTGAACCCGGGCGCTGACAACCTGGACTTCGAGGGCTCGCAGGACCAGCGCAACTGGAACGCGTGGAAGGGCATCGGGCCTGCCGCGGACGCCGCCTGAAGCGGCCCACATCACAAGACAAGGAGACAACCATGCCCGTCGTATCCATCGGCGACTACGCCTTCGAGGCGGCCGACCGCGAGGCCGTGTTCCACGGCAACCGGCTGCTCTATATCGGCTGGGACGGCCACCTGCTGTTCTGCGCGCCGCATTGCTTCCCGTTCCCGCCGTCCATGCCGCTGCGCGACGTGGTCGACAAGGTGCTGCCCGGCGTCTACGGCTACCACCCCGACTTTGCCCGCATCGACTGGGGCCAGGTGCAGTGGCTGCGCGGCGGCCAGCCCTGGCAGCCCGACCTGGCCCGCTCGCTGGAAGAGAACGGCCTGGGCCACAAGGACGTGATCCGCTTCCGCACGCCGGGGCTGGACGGCATCGGCGGCAGCCGCAGCTGACCCACACGGGCGAAGGCACCACCGGAAGGAGACCAAGATGTATTCGCTGACGATTGAACCGATCGGGCAGACCATCCCCATCGCTCCCGGGCAGACCGTGCTGGACGCGTGCCTGCGCAACGGCGTGTGGCTGCCCCATGCCTGCTGCCACGGGCTGTGCGCCACCTGCAAGGTGCAGGTGGTGGACGGCGAGGTCGAGCAGGGCGAGGCCTCCAGCTTCGCGCTGATGGATTTCGAGCGCGACAACGGCCAGTGCCTGGCCTGCTGCGCGACCGCGCAGTCGGACCTGGTGATCGAGGCCGACATCGAGGAAGACGCCGATGCGCTGGGCCTGCCGCTGGCCGACTATCGCGCCGAAGTTGTCGAGACGCGCGCCCTGACGCCCACCATCCTGGGCATCTGGCTGCGTGTGAAGGATGGCGGACGCACGGCCTTCCAGGCCGGTCAGTACGTCAACCTGAACGTGCCGGGCTGCGACCAGCCGCGCGCGTTCTCGCTGGCCAACGCGCCGGGCGACGACCTGGTCGAGCTGCACGTGCGGCGCGTGCCGGACGGGCAGGCCACCGGCTACCTGCACGACCAGCTGGCGGTCGGCGACGAACTATCGTTCTCGGCGCCCTATGGCCGCTTCTTCGTGCGCAAGTCGGCGCAGGTGCCGATGCTGTTCCTGGCGGGCGGGTCCGGCCTGTCGAGCCCGCGCGCGATGATCCTGGACCTGCTGGCCGCCGGCGAAACCCTGCCGATCACGCTGGTGCAGGGCGCGCGCAACCGCAGCGAGCTGTATTACGACGCGGAGTTCCAGGCGCTGGCGCAGGCCCACCCCAACTTCCGCTACGTGGCGGCGCTGTCGGAGGAACCCGCAGACAGCGGCTGGAACGGCGCGCGCGGCTACGTGCACGATGTGCTGCGCCAGCTCTACGCGAACGGGAACGAGGACGGCAACGCTGACTTCCGCGGCCACAAAGCCTATCTGTGCGGGCCGCCGCCGATGATCGAAGCGTGTATCCGCACGCTGATGCAGGGGCGGCTGTTCGAGGCGGACATCCACACCGAGAAGTTCCTGTCCGCGGCCGATGCGCAGAACAGCGCGCGCAGCCCGCTGTTCAAGATCTGAGGGAGGCGCGCCATGCATACCGTCGAGATCGCCGGCAGCGGGCTGCGTTATCCGTGCGCACCGGAGCAGAACCTGCTGCGGGCCATGGAAGTGCTGGGCCGGCGCGGCATTCCCGCCGGCTGCCGCGGCGGCGGCTGCGGCGTGTGCAAGGTCCGCATCGAGGCCGGGCATTACCACGCCGGCAAGGTCAGCCGGGCCTGCCTGTCCGAAGCGGAGGAGCGCGACGGACTGGTGCTGGCCTGCAAGACCTATCCGGACAGCGATATCCGGCTGCAGCCGGTGGCCCTGCTGCAGCGCTGCCTGGAAAAGCAGTGGCGGCGCGAGCAGGGCCGGTAGCAAGCGAACGAAGCACAAGCAAAGAAGGTGGCACCCACACAACGCCACCACCACACCAGGAGACCCATCATGGCATTGACAGGCGTATTGCGACCGGGGCACGTGGCCCTGCGCGTGCTGGAGCTGGAGCCGGCGCTGAAACACTATACCGAGGTGCTCGGCTTGATCGAAACCGCGCGCGATGCGCAGGGCCGGGTGTTCCTGAAGGCCTGGGACGAGCATGACCATCACAGCGTGGTGCTGCGCGAGGCCGACAGCCCGGGCATGGACTACATGGGCTTCCGCGTCGACAGCGGCCACACGCTGGAGCGGCTGGCGCGGGAGGTGGAGCAATCCGGCCTGGCCGCCGATTGCCAGTGGATCCCCGCCGGCGAGCATCCGCACACCGGCGTGCGCTTTCGCTTCACCATCCCGACCGGCCATGCCATCGAGTTGTTCGCCGACAAGGACAAGCTCGGCTGCAACACCGGCGACCTCAACCCCGATCCCTGGCCGGACGACCTGCGCGGCATGGCGCCCAGCCGCTTCGACCACTGCCTGCTGTACGGCGACGATGTCGACGGCACGGTCAGGCTGTTCCGCGAAGTGCTGGGCTTCTCGCTGGCCGAGCAGGTGGTGGCGGGGCCGGACGGCGAAATGCTGATCGGCGCCTTCCTGACCTGCTCCAACAAGGCGCACGACATCGCCTTTATCCGCCACCCGGAGAAGAACCGCTTCCACCACGCCTCGTTCCTGCTCGACAACTGGAGCGAAGTGCTGAAGGCGGCCGACATCATCTCCAAGAAGGACGTCTCGCTCGATATCGGCCCGACCCGCCACGGCATCACGCGCGGCGCGACGATCTATTTCTTCGACCCCTCCGGCAACCGCAACGAGGTCTTCTCCGGCGGCTATATCCACTATCCGGACAAGCCCACCATCACCTGGACCGACAACGAACTCGGGCGCGCGATCTTCTACCACGACAGGAAGCTGAACGAAGCATTCCTGAATGTGCTGACCTGAGTCCCCGCCCTGGCTCAATCGAAGAGGCTGAAACTCAAGAGAACCAACATGAAAGACTTCAAGAACTTCATCAACGGTGAGTGGGTCGGCACCGCACGCACGTTCGAGAACCGGAACCCCGCCGACAACAGCGTGATCGGCCACGTGCACGAGGCCGGCCAGGCCGAGGTCGACGCCGCGGTACAGGCCGCGCGCCGTGCGCTGCACGGCCCCTGGGGCCGCATGACCGTCGCGCAGCGGGTCGAGCTGCTGCACGCGGTGGCCGACGGCATCAACCGCCGCTTCGACGAATTCGTGCAGGCCGAGATTGCCGATACAGGCAAGCCCTTCGGGCTGGCCAGCCATATCGACATCCCGCGCGGCGCGGCCAACTTCAAGGTCTTTGCCGACCTGATCCGCAACGTGCCGACCGAGAGCTTTGCCATGGACACGCCCGATGGCGGCAAGGCCATCAACTACGCGGTGCGCAGCCCGCGCGGCGTGATCGGCGTGGTGTGCCCGTGGAACCTGCCGCTGCTGCTGATGACGTGGAAGGTCGGGCCGGCGCTGGCCTGCGGCAATACCGTGGTGGTCAAGCCCTCGGAGGAGACCCCTGCCACCGCGACGCTGCTGGGCGAGGTGATGAACGAGGCCGGCGTGCCGCCCGGCGTCTACAACGTGGTGCACGGCTTTGGCCCGGATTCGGCCGGCGCGTTCCTGACCGCGCACCCGCAGGTCAACGGCATCACCTTCACCGGCGAGACCCGCACCGGCGAGGCCATCATGAAGGCCGCGGCCAACGGCGTGCGGCCGGTGTCGTTCGAGCTGGGCGGCAAGAACGCGGGCATCGTGTTCGCCGATGCGGACTTCGACAAGGCCGTGGCCGGCATCATGCGCTCGGCGTTCGAGAACAGCGGCCAGGTGTGCCTGGGCACCGAGCGCGTCTACGTGCAGCGGCCGATCTTCGAGCGCTTTGTCGCCGCGCTGAAGGCGAAGGCGGAGGGCCTGAAGCTGGGCCGGCCCAGCGAGCCCGGCGTGAACATGGGCCCGCTGGTGTCGCACGAGCATCGCGACAAGGTGCTGTCCTATTACCGCAAGGCCGCCGAGGCCGGCGCGACCGTGGTCACCGGCGGTGGCGTGCCGCAGATGCCGGGGGCGCTGGCCGAAGGCGCCTGGGTGCAGCCCACCATCTGGACCGGCCTGCCGGAAAGCGCCGCCGTAATCCGCGAGGAGATCTTCGGGCCCTGCTGCCATATCGCCCCGTTCGACACCGAAGAGGAAGTCATCGCGCTGGCCAACGACACCCCGTACGGCCTGGCCGCCACGGTCTGGACCGGCGACCTCGGCACCGCGCACCGCATGGGCAGCGCGCTGGACGTTGGCATCTGCTGGATCAATGCCTGGTTCCTGCGCGACCTGCGCACCGCCTTTGGCGGCGCCAGGCAGTCCGGCATCGGCCGCGAGGGCGGTGTCCATTCGCTCGAGTTCTACACCGAGCTGCGCAACGTCTGCGTCCGCCTGTGAGGTTCCGTCATGCATAACGAACTTATCCTTGAGATCGGCGCCAGCCTGCACCATGCTCTGGCCTCCCGTCGCCCGGTGGCGCCGCTGACCGAATCGTGGCCGGAGCTGAGCATCGACGATGCCTACCGCATCCAGCTGGCGATGGTGCAGCACCGGCTCGACGCCGGCGAGCGCGTGGTCGGCAAGAAGATCGGTGTGACCAGCCGCGTGGTGATGGACATGCTCGACGTGCGCCAGCCCGACTTTGGCCACCTGCTGTCCGGCATGGTCTACCCCGACGGCGCGGCGATTCCCGCCGACACCCTGATCGCGCCCAAGGCCGAAGGCGAGATTGCCTTCGTGCTGAAGGAAGACCTGGAGGGGCCGGGCGTGACCAATGCCGACGTGCTGCGCGCCACCGCCTATGTGCTGCCTTGCTTCGAGATCGTCGATTCGCGCATCCGCGACTGGAAGATCCGCATCCAGGACACCGTGGCTGACAACGCATCGTCAGGCGTGTTCGTGCTGGGCGATGCCGCGGTGGACCCGCGCAGCGTGGACCTGGGCACGGTCGGCATGACGCTGGAGAAGAACGGCGAGATCGTCGCCACCGGCGCCGGCGCGGCCGCGCTCGGGCATCCCGTCAATGCGGTGGCGTGGCTGGCCAATACCCTTGGCCGGCTGGGCATTGGCCTGAAGCGGGGCGAGGTGATCCTGTCCGGCTCTCTTGCCGCGATGGTGCCCGTAACCGCCGGCGACCAGCTGCGCATCAGCCTGGGCGGCATCGGCTCGGCCGGCGTGCGCTTCGTCTGAACCCGACCCTTTTTCCAATTCAGCGCAGGACAAGCCATGAACCTGACACAAGACACCATTGCCCGGCTCGCCGAGCACCTGGAGAACGCCGAGCTGCAGCGCGAGGCGGTGCGCAAGATCACCGACGAATACCCGGACATGGACTGGGACGATGCCTACGCCATCCAGGACGCCATCCGCGCGCGCAAGGAGGCGCGCGGCACCCGTATCGCCGGGCTCAAGATGGGCCTGACTTCGTTCGCCAAGATGCGCCAGATGGGCGTGAGCGACCCGGTGTACGGCTTCCTCACCGACTATGGCGCCTGCATGGACGGCGCGGCCATCGATACCGGCACGCTGATCCACCCCAAGGTGGAAGCGGAGATCGCCTTCGTGCTGAAGGCGCCGCTCAAGGGGCCAGGCTGCCATATCGGCGACGTGCTGGCCGCGACGGACTTCGTGGTGCCGGCGGTGGAGGTGATCGACTCGCGCTACGAGAACTTCCGCTTCGACCTGAAGAGCGTGATTGCCGACAACACCTCGTCGGCGCGCTTCGTCGTGGGCGGCACGCACCGCGGCGCCGAGGGGCTGGACCTGAAGAACCTGGGCGTGGTGCTGGAGAAGAACGGCGAGGTGGTGGCCACCGCCGCCGGCGCGGCGGTGCTCGGGCATCCGGCCAACAGCGTCGCCATGCTGGCCAACATGCTGGGGGCGCGCGGGCGCGAGCTGCCGGCGGGCACTTTCATCATGACCGGCGGCGTGACCGAGGCCATCGCGGTGGCGGCCGGCGACAACATCACTGTTCGCTACCAGCACCTGGGCACGGTATCGATGCGCTTCACCTGAACCGCGTAGCAAGGAGACACACCATGCCAATCATGCAGGTCTTCCTGATCGAAGGCCGTACCGACGAACAGAAGGCGCGCCTGATCCGCGCGCTCACCGATGCCGCGGTCGAAGCGGTGGGCGCGCCGGTGGAAACCGTGCGCGTGATGATCACCGAGGTGCCGAAGGCGCAGTTCGGCATCGGCGGCAAGACCGCCATGGAACTGGGCCGCTGACACCCACGCGAAAAGGACAACGACATGGACATGAAAACAAGCTGCCGCCACAAGGTGGCCATCATCGGGTCCGGCAATATCGGCACCGACCTGATGATCAAGGTGATGCGCCACGGCCGGAGCCTGGAGATGGGCGCCATGGTGGGTATCGATGCCGCGTCGGACGGGCTGGCCCGCGCCGCGCGCCTGGGCGTGCCGACCACGGCCGCGGGCATCGACGGGCTGGTCGGCATGCCGGGCTTCGGCGATATCCACATCGCCTTCGATGCCACCTCGGCCGGTGCCCATGCGCACCACAACCGCGTGCTGCAGCAGCACGGCGTGCGCGTGATCGACCTGACGCCGGCGTCGATCGGCCCGTACGTGGTGCCCGTGGTCAACCTGGACCAGCACCTGGACGCCCCCAACATCAATATGGTCACCTGCGGCGGCCAGGCCACCATCCCCATGGTGGCGGCGGTGTCGCGCGTGGCCAGAGTGCACTACGCCGAGATCGTGGCGTCGATCTCGAGCAGGTCGGCCGGGCCGGGCACGCGCGCCAATATCGACGAGTTCACCGAGACCACCAGCCAGGCGCTGTGCTCGGTGGGCGGTGCCGCGCGCGGCAAGGCCATCATCGTGCTCAACCCGGCGGAACCGCCGCTGATGATGCGCGACACGGTCTTCACCTTGTCGGAGGACGGCGATGAAGCGGAAATTGCGGCGAGCGTCGAAGCGATGGCGCAGGCAGTGCAGGGCTACGTACCGGGTTACCGGCTCAAGCAGCGCGTGCAGTTCGAGCGTATCGCCGCGTCGGCGCCATTGAATATCCCCGGCCTGGGACCGATGAGCGGGCTCAAGACCTCGATCTTCCTGGAAGTGGAGGGCGCCGCTCATTACCTGCCGGCCTATGCCGGCAACCTCGACATCATGACCAGCGCCGCACTGGCCTGCGCCGAGCGCCTGGCCGAGACCCGGCTGTCCGCATGAGCCGCAGGGAGACAAAGATGACCGCACAACCCACCAAGAAGCTCTACATCTCGGACGTGACGCTGCGCGACGGCAGCCACGCCATCCGCCACCAGTACAGCCTGGCCCACGTGCGCCGCATCGCGGCCGCGCTCGACGCCGCGCGCGTGGATTCGATCGAGGTCGCGCACGGCGACGGGCTGTCGGGCTCCAGCTTCAACTATGGCTTTGGCGCCCATACCGACCTGGAATGGATCGCCGCCGTGGCCGAGACCGTGCGCCATGCCCGCGTGGCCACGCTGCTGCTGCCGGGGGTGGGCACCGTGCACGACCTGCGCGCCGCCTACGACGCCGGCGCGCGCGTGGTGCGCGTGGCCACGCACTGCACCGAAGCCGATGTCTCGCGCCAGCACATCGAATATGCGCGCGAACTCGGCATGGACACCGTTGGCTTCCTGATGATGAGCCACATGACCACGCCCGCGGCGCTGGCGCAGCAGGCGAAGCTGATGGAAAGCTACGGCGCCCAATGCGTGTATGTGGTCGATTCCGGCGGTGCGCTGGGCATGCAGGACGTGCGCGAGCGCTTCCGCGCCTTCAAGGACGTGCTCAGGCCGGAAACCCAGACCGGCATGCACGCCCATCACAACCTGAGCCTGGGCGTGGCCAACTCCATCGTCGCGGTGGAAGAGGGCTGCGACCGCATCGACGCGAGCCTGGCCGGCATGGGCGCCGGCGCTGGCAACGCCCCGCTGGAAGTCTTCATCGCCGCCGCCGAGCGCCTGGGCTGGCAGCATGGCTGCGACCTCTACACGCTGATGGATGCCGCCGACGACATCGTGCGCCCGCTGCAGGACCGCCCGGTGCGCGTCGACCGCGAGACCCTGGCGCTGGGCTACGCCGGGGTCTATTCCAGCTTCCTGCGCCATGCCGAGGCCGCCGCGGCGCGCTACGGCCTGGGCACGGTCGACATCCTGGTCGAGCTGGGCCGGCGGCGCATGGTGGGCGGGCAGGAAGACATGATCGTGGATGTGGCGCTGGACTTGCTGGCGCGGCGCAGTGCGCAGGCGGGGCAGGGCGTGTCGTCGGCGGCGGTGGCCTGACCGTCGGCAGGGGCGGTCGGGGCGACGCCGGCGCGGCCCTTGCCGCAACGATCGCCAGCATCGGGCGCTCACGCTCCATGGCCAGGGCCGGCTGCGCGGCAACCTGCGCGTCAGTCGGTCCCCATTCCTCCACGTGCGCAAGTCATGTTGCACCCCCATGAAGGAGGTCGATTTCAGCCTTCAACGCCAGGAACGTCCCGTTCGGCTGGCAAAACACCAGCGCGTCGACGCAGCCTTCTGCCGGCGCACGAAACTCCACGCGCCAGCCGGGCAACTCCACGATCTCGAAGGTCCGTCCCTCGGACGGCAGCAGGTGGTAGCGGGGTTGCCCGGTAATGGTCATGTGCAGGTGCCCGGCCGCATCCAGTGCGACCTCGATGCGCTGCACGCTGTGCCGGTACTCGCCGACGCAGCGTGCGCGGAAGGCGGCCGTGGTTGCGTCGCCGCTTGCCATGCGGTGGAAGACAATATCGTCGACCAGCGGCTCCAGCGGTGCCGCAATGCGGTCAATGGTGCCTTCCCGGTTGTAGAGGAAGGTGAGGGCCAGGTTGTCGGGATAGATCTCGGCGGGCTTTTCGGCGGTGCTGAACACATCGTAGTGGCGATGGGCGAGCTGGCCGGCCATGCCGCGCCAGCGCCAGGAGAGCGTATCGCCAGCCACACCGATGGTGACCTGCCCGTACGCGGGGTGCGAGTAGTCGCCCGCGTAATCTTGCAGCGGATGGCTGGGGCTGGTGCCGGTATGCTGCCGCGCTTGCCGTGCCGCCTGGTTGATCTGCAGCTGCGCGAGCATTTCGTGGCGCCGGGCCTGCATGCGGGTGAACCAGTCGATGGGCGGGTGCCCGCACAACTGGTCCAGGGCCGCATACGTCAGCAGCGCGGTCACCGCGCTGGGTGCCCGGTTGGTCAGCACCGCAATGCCGATGCGCCTGGATGGCATCAGCGTCATCAGCGTCGCCCAGCCCAGCCAGCTGCCGGAGTGCGAGACCGTGCGCTCGCCGCGGTATTGCTCGACCGTGAGGCCAAGGCCGTAATGCTGATCGCCGACTTCCGCGAACTCCGACATGCCGATATGCACGCCTGGCGTCATCATGTCGCGCACGATCGCCGGCGATAGCAGCGCTCGCCCGCCAACCCTGCCTTCATCCAGCAGGCAGCGCATCCATTTCGTCAGGTCCTCCACCGAGGTGGCGAGGCCACCGGCCGGTTTCACAATGGAGGACCAGTTTGCACGCAAGCACTCGCTTGCAACCATCGTATGCGGGTGCGCGTGGTCGGGAGCGGCGGCCAGGGCCTCGGCGGAGAAACCGAAGCGTGAGAAGCCGAGCGGGCGCAGCAGGCGTTCCTCGGTGAAGTCCTCCCAGCGCTGGCCGCTGAGGCGCTCGGCCACATGGCCGGCGATCACGTAGCCAAGATTCTGGTACTGCCAGCGTTCGCGCAGGTCACGGCTGGGCGCCAGGTGGCGCAGCCGTGCCAGCAGCTCGCTGGTATCAAGGTCACCCGGTGTATGGAGCCAGTCGTGGCGCGGCATGCCGCTGTGGTGGCAGAGCAGGTCGCGAAGCGTGATGCGCTCGGTGGCGACGGCATCGTGCAGCCGGAATCCCGGGATCAGGTCGCGCACGGGCGTGGCCCAGTCGAGCCTGCGCTCGTCCACCAGCAGGCCCAGGCCGGCGGCGGTGAAGGACTTGGTGATCGAGCACAGCATGAACTGCGTGGCCGTTGTCACCGGTGCTGGTCCGGCGCTGTCGCGGACGCCGTAGCCCCGCATCAGGACAGGCTCGCCGTCGCGGATCACGGCCAGCGCAAGCCCGGGGATCTTCCAATCGGCCATCGACTTTTCAACCAGTGCATCGAATCCGTTCAGCATGGGGCGTTCCTGGGGACACGGGCTCCGTATGCTGCCATGTCCTGGCGACGCAGTCGCCGCCTGGCCGAAGTAACTGTGCCTTGTTCGCGACATCCCAGCGTTGTCATTGGCTCACTTGTGATTGTTGATGCACTCTATGCGACCGTTCCTCCTGCTGGCGACTCCATGCCCCTCTCTGGTAGGGATCAGTTTGGCCCGTCGCGTCCGTTAGCCAGCGCAACAAAGAGCACCGATACGCCGGAAAGTGGCCAGGGCAAAGTACCCCGGCCAGATCGCGGACGCCGGGCCGACCAGCAGGAACGGGCGCGCAGTGTTGCATGCGGCAGTCGGGGGCATGCAGGGTTGGATTCAAAACAAACGAAGCGCATATGTCTGATTGGACGGTAAGGGGAAGGGATCATGAATTTCAGGAGTCTGTCTATCCGCACGCGGCTGCTGGCCGGGTTCGGCACGCTGGCGGGCATGGTGCTGGTGGTGTCGGCGTATTCGCTGCATGCGCTCGGCGATGCGACCGCAGGTTTCAATGACTATTTGAACGGGCTGAATGCCCGCGCTGACATGGCCGCGCAGGTGCGCAGCGCGGTGGACCGGCGTGCCATCGCGGCGCGCAACCTGGTGCTGGTGACCGACGCGGGCGAGCTGGAGCGCGAGAAGGCCGAGGCCCTGCGCGCGCACCAGGACGTGCAGACCCGGCTGGCGCGGCTGACCGAGATGGTGCGCCAGTCCGGCATCAGCGACGACGCGCGCAAGCTGGTGGAGGATGTGGTGAAGGTCGAGGCCCAGTACGGCCCGGTCGCCACGGGCATCGTCGGCCTGGCGGTGGAGCGCAAGATCGAGGAAGCCGTGTCCCGTATCGACAAGCAATGCCGCCCGTTGCTGGCGGCGCTGATCAAGGCGACCGACGCCTACGCCGAGTTCACCCTGGCGCGCCAGAAGGAGATGGAGCGCAGGCTGGAGGCGGATTATGAGCGCCAGCGCAACCTGCTGATCCTGATTTCCATGGTATCGGCGGCCATCGCCGTCGTTGGCGGCTTGCTGATTACGCGTGCCATCACGCGGCCGATCCAGCGCGCCGTGGACGTGGCCGGCGCCGTGGCCAGCGGCGACCTGGGCGCGCGCATCGAGGTCGATCGCGATGACGAGACCGGTCGCCTGCTTGCCGCGCTGCGCGACATGAACGAGCGCCTTACCGCCACCGTTACCCAGGTGCGCGCAGGCAGCGGCAATATTGCCGTGAGCACCAGCGAGATCGCGCGCGGCAACGCTGACCTGAGCAGCCGCACCGAGGAACAGGCGGCGTCGCTGGAAGAAACCGCGGCCAGCATGGAAGAGCTGACCGAGACCGTGCGCCAGAATACCGACAACGCCCGCCAGGCCAGCGAGCTGGCGCGCAGCGCGGCCGACGTGGCGCAGCGCGGCAGTGCCACGGTGCAGCGCGTGGTCGGCACGATGCAGGACATTAGTGCCAGCTCGTCCAAGATCGCCGAGATCACCGGCATCATCGAAGGCATTGCCTTCCAGACCAACATCCTGGCGCTGAACGCGGCGGTTGAGGCTGCGCGTGCAGGCGAGCAGGGCCGCGGCTTTGCCGTGGTGGCCAGCGAGGTGCGCGGCCTGGCGCAGCGCTCATCGAGCGCGGCCAAGGAGATCAAGGACCTGATCGAGGCGTCGGGACGCCAGGTGCACGACGGTGCGTCGCTGGCGGCAGAGGCCGGCCAGACCATGGCCGAGGTGACCCAGGCGGTGGCGCGCGTGACCGGCATCGTGGAAGAGATTGCCACGGCGTCGGCCGAACAGACCCGCGGCATCGAGCAGGTCAACCAGGCCATCGTGCAGATCGACCAGGTGACGCAGCAGAACGCGTCGCTGGTGAGTGAAGCTGCCAATGCGTCGCGCGCGCTGGAAGAGCAGGGCCGCGAACTCACTGAGGTGGTGGCGTTCTTCCGCCTGCCGGGCGAAGGCGGCGCCTCGCACCGGGGTGCCGATACGCTGGCCACGCAGCGGCGCGCGGCGCACAGGCTGGCCGCGGCATAGCGCCACGCCGGGGCGGCGTGGCTGCAAGGTGGCCCCGGGGCGGGTAAACTGGCCGGTCCCAGCCTCCTTGCCACCGCCATGACCGCCCTGCCTATCTCCTTCGACGACGTCGCTGCCGCCCACGAACGCATTCGCGCGGCGGCCCACCGCACCCCGGTGCTGACTTCCGCCACCGCTGACGCGGCCACCGGCGCGCAGCTGTTCTTCAAGGCCGAGAACTTCCAGCGCATCGGCGCCTTCAAGTTCCGCGGCGCCTACAACGCCATCGCCCAGTTCACGCCGCAGCAGAAGGCGGGTGGCGTGCTGGCGTTCTCTTCGGGCAACCATGCGCAGGCGATCGCGCTGTCGGCCCGGCTGCTGGGCGTGCAGGCGGTGATCGTGATGCCGCAGGACGCCCCCGCGATCAAGATCGAGGCCACGCGCGGCTACGGCGCCGAAGTGGTGCTGTACGACCGCTACCAGGACGATCGCGAGGCGCTGGGCCGGCGCATCGCCGCCGAGCGCGGCATGACGCTGATCCCGCCGTATGACCATCCGCACGTGATGGCGGGGCAGGGCACGGCCGCCAAGGAGCTGTTCGAGGAAACCGGCCCGCTGGACATGCTGGTGGTGTGCCTGGGCGGCGGCGGGCTGCTGTCTGGCTGCGCGGTGGCGGCGCAGGCGATGTCGCCCGGCTGCGCCGTGTATGGCGTCGAACCCGAGGCCGGCAACGACGGCCAGCGCAGCCTGCGCAGCGGCGAGATCGTCCGCATCGACACTCCGCGCACCATCGCCGATGGCGCGCAGACGCCGTTCCTGGGCAACCACACCTTTGCCGTGATCCGCGAACTGGTGACGGACATCGTCACGGTGTCGGATGCGGAACTGGTCGACACCATGAAGTTCTTCGCCGGGCGCATGAAGATCGTGGCTGAGCCCACCGGCTGCCTGGCCGCCGCCGCGGTGCTGCACGGCAAGCTGGATGTGAAGGGCAAGCGCGTGGGGGTCATCATCTCGGGCGGCAATGTCGACCTGGGCGCCTTCGGCAGCTTCCTGTTGGCTTGAGTCGGGCGGCAGGGAATCCTGGACTGGCCCTGGCCGTCTAACCTGCAATCCGCGACGACAAAGCCAGGGGCGGCCATGACGGACAAGCGCCACTATGACGTGCTGGACACCGGCGCCGGCAAGCCGGTCAAGCTGTGGACGCGCGGCGTCCCGGTGGAAGGCGCTGCCCGCGAGCAACTGCTGAACACGGCGCGGATGCCGTTCATCTTCCGCCATCTTGCGGTGATGCCGGATGTACATCTGGGCAAGGGCTCGACCATCGGCTCGGTGATCCCGACCGTGGGCGCGGTGATTCCCGCCGCGGTGGGCGTGGACATCGGCTGCGGCATGATGGCCGTGAAGACCTCGCTCACCGCCGCTGACCTGCCCGACAACCTCGGACCGCTGCGCAGCGCGATCGAGCACGCCGTTCCGCACGGGCGCACCGCGCAAGGCGGGCGGCGCGACCAGGGGGCCTGGGGCTCGGCGCCGGCGCCCGTTGACGCGGCATGGGCCGAAATGGCGCCGGGCTTTCAGCGCATCACCGACAAGTATCCGCACCTGGCGCGCACCAACCATCGCAATCACCTGGGCACGCTCGGCACCGGCAACCACTTTATCGAGGTGTGCCTGGACGAGGCCCAGTCAGTCTGGTTCATGCTGCACAGCGGCTCGCGCGGCGTCGGCAATGCTATCGGCACGACCTTCATTTCGCTGGCGCAGCAGGACATGCGCAAGCACCTCGCCAACCTGCCGGACCGCGACCTGGCCTACCTGGTCGAAGGCTCCACGCACTACGAGGACTACATCTTCGCCGTGTCATGGGCCCAGGCCTACGCGCGCCGCAACCGCGAGCTGATGATGGAGGCGGTGCTGGCCGCGGCGCAGCGCGTGCTGCGCAGGCCGTTCCAGGCGCGGCTGGAGGCGGTCAACTGCCACCACAACTACGTGCAGAAGGAACACCACTTCGGCGCCGACGTGCTGGTCACGCGCAAGGGCGCGGTCAGTGCGCGCGTGGGCGAGCTGGGCATCATCCCGGGATCGATGGGCGCGCGCTCCTTCATCGTGCGCGGCAAGGGCAACCCGGAATCGTTCTGCTCATGCAGCCACGGCGCGGGGCGCACCATGAGCCGCAGCGAGGCCAAGCGCCGCTTCACCGTGGCCGACCAGGTGCATGCGACCGAGGGGGTCGAATGCCGCAAGGACGCCGCGGTGATCGACGAGATCCCGATGGCGTACAAGGACATCGACGCGGTGATGGCGGCGCAGGCTGACCTGGTGGAGATCGTGCACACATTGCGGCAGGTGGTGTGCGTGAAAGGCTGAACGGCTGTTGCCCCCGCCGTGAGCGGCCTCTGGCAAGCCGGCGCTGCGGCGCCGGGGCTGATCCACCACTCCGACCGCGGCCGCCAAGCCTTCCAGGCCAAGCTTGCTGGCTATGGCATGGTCTGCTCGGTGAGTCGCAAAGCGAATTGTTGGGACAATGCCCCCAGCGAAAGCTTCTTCAATAGCTTGAAGAACGAGCGCGTGCACGGCCAGCGCTACCGCCATGGCACATGTGGGTGATTCTTAGTTCTCTTTACGACAGAGTGTACGGATTTTCATCGTTGTAAGGGGCTCGCCCGGACGGGGAACTTATAGCGAGTTGTGCTTGTGGTTCAGCCGAATGGCTGATCCGCTGCCCCGGGCTTGCTGGAGCGTTTCCTGATCGAATCCAGACATATATGAGCAAAATATGTCGCGTTAGTGAAGAATTGCGCGTAGATAGCTATGGCCCCGGCATCTGGGCGAAGCACCAACGTGCGGACCGCCTGGCATTAACTTGCTACTGGACTTTCGCGCGGACATACCTTGCTGACCGTGGGTCGATGGCGGCGTCGATGCGGCACCGAAGAAATGCTTATATGTGGTGCCGCACATAAATACTCTCTGACGCTGCCAGCACCGCCGATAATTCTTGAAACAAGAGAAGACGCCAGAACATCCATTTGTCCGGACCTGACCCACAAGGCTGAGATGCTGGGCTATCACCCGCAAGTCATTCTGGCCGGTGGTTGCATCAATGATGGCATGGCGGTGTGTGTGGCACAGCAGACGGTAAAGAAGATCATTCAGTCTGGAAACGCGGTGAAGCGTGCGAAGGTGATCGTCCTAGGACTGACCTTTAAGGAGAATTGTGCGTATTTGCACAATAGCTCTTGGCGACGTTGCATATGGTAAGTCACCGAGATATCGGAACTTCCGTCCTGGTGATA
Organism: Cupriavidus sp. CPT47-8839-RL05A; assembly: GCF_058792255.1. Taxonomy (NCBI): domain Bacteria; kingdom Pseudomonadati; phylum Pseudomonadota; class Betaproteobacteria; order Burkholderiales; family Burkholderiaceae; genus Cupriavidus; species Cupriavidus sp. CPT47-8839-RL05A. The sequence goes on from NZ_JBYTEG010000022.1 coordinate 61,887, forward strand.
TACGCGATAGTCAGGCCGATATTGTGAAAGCCAGAAATCTAATTGGTTACGATCCGAAATATCGTGTCAGAACAGGCATTGAGCAGGCGATGCCATGGTATCTGATGAGATTGCGAGGCTCGATCTCAGGTTGAAATCGGTAGATCATGCGGCTATCCCATATTTCGTGGAATCTAGCTGGATTGGCGCTCCCATTACTCGTCGCCGCTGTCACGGTCCCGCAACTCATACAGAAACTCGGGAACGAACGGTTTGGGTTGCTGGCGCTGGCATGGGGATTGATCGGCTATGCGGGTGCGCTAGATCTCGGGATCGGTCGTGCACTGACGCAGTTGGTATCCAGTCTACGGGGCGCAGACGATCTAGCGGATATCCCGGACGTGCTGGCGACAGCGCGGCGGATTACTCTTGTGACAGGGCTGGTCGGTGGTAGTTTCGTCGCGGCGACCGCGTTGCTGGGTGGATACGCTTGGATCGATGCGCATGGTACCCCCCCTCTTGAGATCCGCTCGGCCATGATATTGCTAGCGATTGCGTTACCGGCACAGGCGATGAGTGCCACCTATCGCGGCATGAACGAAGCCTTTCTGAACTTCAAAGGCATTAGTTTATTGCGCGCGGGACTCGGCGTAATCAATTTTGGTGGGCCGTATCTGGTGACCCTCTACACCAATCAACTTCCGTGGCTGATTGCAACGTTAGTAGTCAGTAGGGTTCTTGCCTTGTTCGCATTTGATCACTTAGCTGCCCGATGCATGCGGATTGGTGGGGTTGGATATAAGGGCGTCTATTCTTCGAAGATCGCGCGATCACTGTTCGCTTTCGGCGGATGGGTGACGGTCAGTAGCATAGTAAGCCCGATCTTAGTCCAAGCGGATCGTTTTGTTATCGCCTCGGTCATCTCTGCTGCAGCGGTGACTGTCTATGTTTTGCCGTACGAGATGGTGACGCAGAGCTTGATATTGGTGAGCTCAGTATCGTCCGTAATGTTCCCAACCTTGAGCCAGTTGATGCGTGAACGTCCTGGCGAGTGGCGCGCCTATTTTCGTCGCTGGTTATACATCATGATTGGATTAATGGCGGTGGTGAGCATATTAATGGCTTTGCTTCTGCCGGAGGTACTCTTATGGTGGATAAAGGATCATCTAAATTCCGAGTCAATTGTAATCGGTCAAGTGCTGTGTCTCGGAGTCTTTGCCAATGCGATCGGCTCCATGTTTTACGCGTTGATTCAGGCGGACGGGCGAGCCAATTTGACCGCAACATTGCACGTGATTGAATTGCCGTTTTTTGTTGTTGCGCTATATTTTCTCCTGAATAACTATGGTATTCATGGTGCGGCTTGGGCCTGGGTGGGTCGCATGGTTTTCGACGCCAGCGCGTTAGCATACTATTCCAGGAGGCGGAATGTTTGAGATATTGTTGCTCATTACGTTGGCGGGGCTGCTGACAGCGAGTCGGCGGCAATTGGGATTCGGGAATCCATTTCAGATTTACTTCTTCGTTTGGTTCTTTTTGCTCTTTGGATATTATTTGTCTCGGGATACTTTTATCTCGGTTTCGGTAGAATTTATCCTTATTATTTTGACGGCAAAGCTTCTTGCGTTGTTTATTATGATCTCATGCTGTCTCCGACTTCGGGTGGGGGGCGCAGAAGTTTGGCGGCACGGGGTCATTGCGAGAAAGAGTAGATTTATTGACCTGGCGCAGTTAGTGGCGATCATTGCGCTCCCGTTCGTCTACGGGCGAGCTACGGAAATTGCGGATGGTGAGAGCATTTTTACTGTGTTGGGTTATATAAAACTCCGTGCGGCGATAACGGAGGATGGGGAGGGTTATGGGATATTGGCATACTTGTGGGTACTTTCTTTTGTGACTACCTCCGTGTCGATATTTCTTTACCGCCAATCAAATTTGGGAGGTGGTCGCCTGTGGCTTTCCGTCGCGGTGAGTCTATGTTACTGCTATCTCAGCACTGGTCGGACATACATCTTGTTCTTTTTGTGTCTGGCTCTTGTTCCGTTGATGAATGTTGGTGCAATTCGTATGCGTGGGTTACTCATCGCGCTGGTTATCTTTGCGGCTTTATCGATATTTGTAGCGGCGATGACTGCGAAGGGGATTTCCGCGGATGAGGGTATTGCGGAGAATATTGAGTCTTTTCTCGAAAGCCTGAGAGGCTATGTAGTTGGTCCGTTTCTTGCATTTTCCCGACTTGTGGAATGGAATCCGGATTTAAGTTGGGGGGAGAATACGTTTCGCTTGTTTGTGTCCCTTCAATATGCCCTGGGTATTTCAGATAAGGCCCCGGTATCTTTGGTCAAAGGATATGCGTTCGTACCGGATCCAACCAATGTGTATACGGTATACGAGGTTTATTTTCGAGACTTTTCGTACATCGGCGTGCTAATTCCGCCGGTGTTTTTGATGGTGCACTATTGGTTGTATAGGAGAGCGCGTTCGAGCGGTGGAGTCTGGATCTTTTATTATTCGGCTTCGGTGTACCCGTTGGTGATGCAGTTCTTCCAGGATCAGTATTTTTCGTTGCTATCAACCTGGATTCAGGTCTGGTTTTGGTATTGGCTGTTTATGACACCGTACCGATTCAGATGGCAAAAGGGAGGGCTCGGTCATGCTTGATATTGTTTTGGTTAATTGGAATAGCCGAGGGCAACTCTCGGATGCAATCACAAGCATTGTGCAGCATCACGGCGGATTGGTTAAATCGGTAATTATTGTCGATAATGCCTCAAGTGACGATTCTCTGTCGTTGGCAAAGGTGGTGGCGTCTAATTCACCATTTGATGTAAAGGTAATAGTTAATACCTGGAATCGCGGCTTTGGCGCGGCCTGCAACCAAGGCGCGGCGCTTGCTGAGGGAGAGTTTGTGCTCTTCTTGAATCCGGATGCGAGAATATTTTCCGAGTCGTTGCTCAGACCCTTGACTTACCTTAAGGAACCTGGGGCGGCGGACGTGGGGATTGTCGGTGTTTCACTTGTGGATGAGAAGAATCAGGTGGCTCGCAGTTGCTCGCGTTTTCCGACGGTGGCATCTTTTTTTGTCAACGCTACCGGACTTAATCGCCTTCCAGGCCTGCAGCGATGGACGCAAGCCATGGTGGAATGGCCTCACGATTCGAATAGGCAAGTAGACCAGGTGATAGGAGCTTTCTTTTTAATGCGTCGTGACCTATTTATGGCACTGCACGGATTTGACGAACGATTCTTTGTTTACTTTGAAGAGGTTGATTTATCGCTACGTGCTCGTCAAGCCGGATTCCGGAGCATGTATATAGCTGACGTCCAGGCGTATCACGCTGGCGGCGGCACCTCGCAACAGGTAAAGGGGCATCGGTTGTTTTACTCTTTGCGTAGCCGCTTACTTTACGGGTTCAAACATTTTAAGCGGATACCTGCGTGGACGTTGGTTTTTGTAACTCTTTGCTTGGAGCCGTTAAGTCGCATAGGTTTTTCGCTAATCGCCGGTAGAATTGATGATGCTCGCAATACGTTGATGGCCTATCGTATGCTGATTGCTGATCTCGGCGATATATTGATGAGGGCGAGCCGGCCGTGAAAGTACTTGTGCGCTCTCGCTATGAGCCAACGGGGGAGGCGCTTGTATCAATTCCTGTCTGCGCATCAAGCGAAAGACGTGGAACCCGTCATCGCTCCATTAGTGTGCGATGAAAAGCTGACGGAAGAATACCGCTCTGGTGGATACCGGGTAGCTAGCTTGATCGATGCGAGAGTGGAGTTGCCAGGATATGAGTAATAGGCGGAGGATTCTTTTCGGAGGACTTGCAACGAGCATCGGTGTTTCGCTGCTCCGGTGGCAAACAAGTCTCGCAGGCACTGAGGAGCGCTCTCCGTCGCATCGTCCGGGGGATGAACCGACAAGCGTAAGAAAGTTTGGTGCGCGGGGAGATGGTGTTGCCGATGACACTGCTGCCGTCGCGGCTGCCGTGGCGGGGATTAGGGATGGCGGCACGTTAGTGTTTCCGGCCGGCGGTCGCTACAGGCTGACGGAGGTGGACCTTACTGGAAAGGCGGTCACGCTCATTGCGTACGGGGCCGAAATCATATGTGCCATGGAAGGCAAGGGAGCTATCAGGAAAAGCGATCACGGAAAGAAGCTGACAATCTGCGGTGGCAGATTCACTGGACGGGGTATCGGCGTCAGGTGGGTGACCGGCACCAGCACTACTCAATACGATGATTTCTTGCTGGTCGGCGTCAAATTCATGAATGCCGACTACGGCGTGTATCTCGATGGGGTGCGCGAGGGGGCGCTAGTTGGATGTTCCTTTGACGGTACGTTTGGTAACAAGGGGGTCTATCGTGTCAGGACAGTCAATACGCAGCTTATAGGCTGTAATTGGAAGAATACGGCGTACATGGTTAATGATGACGGTGACTACAGCCCTTATTCTGCTGGTCTGGTTATCAATGGCGGTGTCGCCATCGGCTGTGCAACTGGCGTCTATTCGCAGGGAACTGATTTGGTAACAATCACTGGGGGAGTGGTTATTGACTATTGTGATGCCCCCGTTGTGCTACGTGGGGTTGACTGCGTCGAGATCAACGGTGGGTGCTACCTATCAAGTCGCGCGCTTCGCGGGGGGGGATCTAATCCCGCGTTGGATGTCAATTTGGCTGACAACGGCGACCCCACGAGAAATCTCAAGATTGGCTTTATTTCAGCACTGAACCATTCGAACGGTGCCGGAGCTGATTGCATCAGGCTGCGGGGCGTGGCCTCGGGATTCTTGGTGCACTGTACGATTTCATTCTTTAGACGGTTTGGGATCGATTTCGCTGGCTGCACACGCTTCCAGGTTAACGAGAACACGCTGGCTCGAGGGGCGGGCTCGCCTGCCACGATGGCAATCATTGAGTCGGCGGATGGTGACAGTAGCAACGGCGTGAGTCGAAATGATACTGGGGGGCTGCGGATATCTACGCTATTCGCTAGGGTTGAAGGCAACCTAGGGTTCGCTACCGAGGGATGTGGCGAGGCAATGGCAGCTGCAGATGCATCTGCCATGACGGTGAAGCATGGTTTGAGCTATACCCCGTCTAAGAGCGAAATTGTATTGACAGCGACCAACCGAGAGGCAGCGAATGCCAGGCCGTATATCGCGGCCGTATCACCTACTACATTCACGATCGGTTTTGCATCTGCTACGACGTCAAGTGCGAGCGTCGCTTGGCATGTAAAGAGAAAAACGTTCTGACGGGGCGCTGGGTACCCAGCGCGGCCGTGATTCACTTGGGATCGTGAGGGAGCGGTTCCGCCCAGCAGCGGCCCGCGGGCCGCTGCGAAGGGGTGAGGGGGCGAGCGTTGCCAGGAAGCGCTTGCGGCATCCGTGGATTCCGCCTTAAAATAGAAATAATTCTCATTTGCATAGTGCGCGCATCGTTGGGTGCGGAAATGAACGAGGGTTTCGCAGGTGGGCGCCGCCGACATTCCGGGCAATCAGCAGGTTCATGTTCTCTATTGCGATCACCACCGGTGGTTGCAGGGGTGGCTGCGCCGTCAGCTTGGCAATGCCTGCGACGCTGCTGATCTCGCCCAGGACGTATTCCTGCGCCTGTTGCGGCGTGAACCCTGCGATATCCGCGAGCCGCGCACCTACCTGAGCACCATCGCGCGCGGGCTGGTCATCGAACACTGGCGCCGCCGCGAACTGGAACTGGCGTGGCTGGAGACGCTGGCCCAGCTGCCCGAACCACAAGCGCCGTCGCCTGAGAGCCGGCTCCAGTTTCTCGAGACGCTGATCGCGATCGACCGCATCCTCGATGCCTTGAAGCCGCGGGTGCGCACCGCATTCCTGTGGGCGCAGCTCGAAGGGCTGAGCTGCCGCCAGATTGGCGAGCGTCTGGGGGTATCGCTGGCCACGGCGGAACGTTACGTGGCCACGGCGCTGCGGCATTGCTACACGCTGCGCTTTGGCGAGTAGGCGCCGGTGACCGATCCAGGCAGGCCCGCGCAGCCGCGGCCTGAGCTCTCTGTTCCGTCCGATGTCGTCGACCAGGCCATCCGCTGGATGGTCAAGCTCGACTTTGGCGAGGGCGATGCCGTTGCGCACAAGGGTTTTGCACAATGGCTGGCCGCCAGTCCGCTGCATGGCGTGGCCTGGCAACGCGTGCAGGGTCTGAAGGACGATTTCAGCCGGATGCCGCCGGCCCTGGCGCTCGATACGCTGAAGACCGTGGGCAAGCGTCGTGGCACGCGCGGCATCCGGCGGCGCCAGGCTATCAAGATCCTTGCGCTGGCTGGTGTTTCGGTACTGGCTGCCGGCGCAGCGCGCGAGCTGGCCCCGTGGCAGCGCCTGCTGGCCGATGCCAGCACCGCCACCGGCGAGCAGCGCACGGTGCGGTTCGACGACGGCAGCACGATCGTGCTGAATACCGACACCGCGATCAGCACCCGCTTCGACGCCACGCGACGCGTCGTGACGTTGCGGCGTGGAGAGATCCTGGTTGCCACCGGCCACGATACGCCCGTTGCAATGCGGCCGTTCTGGGTAGAGACGCCATTTGGCGGACTACGCGCCCTGGGCACGCGCTTTGTGGTGCGGCTGGAGGACGGGCACGCGCGCGTCAGCGTGCTCGAAGGGGCGGTCGCCCTGCATCCCGCCAACGGCCGGGCCGCCGATGACAACGCAAAGGTGGCGCGAGCCGGCACGAACTGGTGGCTCGCAGCCGACGGCAGCGCACCAGCACCGGCCCGGCCGTTCACGGACGACGGCTGGGCCGAAGGCGTGATCGCCGGCAACGACATGCGGCTTGCGGACCTGCTGGCCGAGCTGTCGCGCTACCGGAGCGGGCGCATCGTCTGCGACCCGTCCGTGGCGGACCTGCGCGTGTCCGGCGCATACCAGGTGCGAGACACCGATCGGGCACTGGCATTCCTTGCGCAGGCGCAGCCCATCAGCATTCGCTACCGCACGCGCTTCTGGGTCAGCGTGGGGCCGCGCTGAACCACGATGCCGGGCGGGCGAGAAATATTTTCAGGAAAAGTGAGGGGATTCCGGTTCTCGACCGGCCAACAGCATAGGAAACCAAAACCTGTCGCTGCCGGAGAGAATGATGTCTGTATCTTGTTTTACCCACGCCCGCCCTGCAAAGTCGCCTCGCATGGCCTGCACGCCGCAACCCCGGCCGCTGGCCATCGCGCTGCACCGTGCCTGCGTCTGCCTGACCTTGGGGGCCGCCGTGGCACCGTTTGAAGCCCTGGCGCAGGCCGCCGATCCACAAACGCTGCCGGCCGTGACCGTCAGCGCCAGCGCCGATGGCGCCGGCGACCTGCCCGCGGCGTACGCGGGCGGACAGGTCGCGCGCGGCGGCCGGCTCGGGCTGCTTGGCAACAAGGGGGTGATGGACACCCCGTTCGCGACGACCAACTACACCGCACAACGCTTGGAGGACCAGCAAGCCGTGACGCTGGCGGAAGTGCTGGGGAGCGACCCGTCCACGCGCTTCACCGGCCAGATCGGCGGCGTGACCGATTCGTTCTACATCCGCGGCTTCCCGATCAACGAGGGCAACCTGTCCGAGGTGGCCTTCGACGGCGTCTACGGGGTCTCGCCCAACTATCACCTGTTCACCGAATACCTGGAGCGGGTCGAGGTGCTCAAGGGCCCGGCCGCCTTACTGTATGGCATGTCGCCCAACAGCGGCGTGGGCGGCGTGGTCAACGTGGTGCCCAAGCGCGCGCTGGCCACGGACCTGACGCGCTTTACGCTGGACTATGCTTCCGACGCGCAGGTGGGCGGCGCCGTCGACCTGAGCCGCCGCTTCGGCGAGAAGCGCGAATGGGGGGTGCGCTTCAACGGGCTGCACCGCCAGGGCCCGACCCCGCTGGACCACCAGAAGTCGCGCGCCGAGGTGGCCGCATTGTCGCTGGACTATCAGGGCGAGCGCCTGCGCGCCTCGCTCGACGTGATCGAGCAGTACCAGTGGGTCGATGCTCCCACGCGTCCGTTCCTTGTCGCCCCGGGCGTGGAGGTGCCAGCGGCACCTGACGGCCGGCGCAATGTCTCGCAGCCATGGGGCTGGTGGAAGTCCAACGACCTCTCGACGCTGCTGCGCGCCGAGTACGACCTGACTGACAACGTCACCATCTTTGCCGATGCCGGCGGCACCCGCTCGGACGTGGCGCGCTTCTCCGACCAGACCCCCACCATCCTGAACGCCGGCGGCGACACCTCGGCCGTGCCGCAGAACTGGAAGTTCCGGATCAATCGCTCCTCGTTCGATACCGGTGTGCGGGCCAGATTCGGGACCGGCTCAGTCAGGCATGCACTGGCGCTGCAGGCCAACCTCTACACGGACAGGATCGCGAGTGCCAGCAGAGCGGGCACGGCGGTGCGGTCCAATATCTATGACCCGGTCGCCAGCCCCGAGCAGAGCGTGGCAGCACCCGCCTCCGTGCCCAAGGTGTCGGACTCCACGCTGTCCGGCGTGGCGCTGGCCGACACGCTGAGCGCATTCGACGAGCGCCTGCAGCTGACGCTGGGCCTGCGCTACCAGCAGGTAAAGTCCGGCAACTACAGCAGCAGCGGCGCCAAGACCGCTTCGTATGACGAGAGCGCGGTCACGCCGCTGGCCGGCATCGTGTACAAGCCCTGGCAGCATGTGTCCCTGTACGCCAACTACGTGGAAGGCCTGAGCAAGGGCGATATCGCGCCCGCCACCGCGTCGAACGCGGGCCAGGTGTTCGCACCGTACAAGACCAAGCAGCAGGAGGTGGGCGTGAAGCTCGATGCCGGCAAGGTCATGGCCACGCTGGCGGTGTTCCGCATGAGCAAGCCCAGCGGCCAGCTGTTCGGCACGGTCTATGCGATCGACAGCGAGCAGCGCAACCAGGGCATCGAGCTCACGCTGTCCGGGGAAGCCTGGAAGGGTGTGCGCCTGCTCGGCGGCGTGACCCTGCTGGACGGCGAGCTGACCAAGACCAACAGCGCCGCGACCCTCGGCAACCGCCCGGTGGGCGTGCCCAAGGTGATGGCCAACGCGGGCGCCGAGTGGGACCTGCCGTGGGTACAGGGCCTGACGCTGACCGGCGCGGTGAACTACACCGGCAATGCTTACGTCAACCAGGCCAATACCCAGCACGTGCCGTCGTGGACCACGGTGGACCTGGGCGCGCGCTACCGCACCAAGGTCAGCGGTCATGCCACCACCTTCCGCGCGGCGCTGATCAACGCCTTCGATCGCAAGTACTGGTCGGGCGTGGCATCGTACGGGACCATTTCGCAGGGTGTCCCGCGCACCTTCATGGCGTCCGTGGCCGTGGACTTCTGAGCGGAGCGGCGTGAGGAAGCGGCAGTCGCAACGATCCCCGGGCGCGGTGTGGCGCACGCGGAGCGCTTCGGCCGCCGCGGGGGCGTGGCTCGCTGTCCTGACGCTGGGGACCGCCGCGCTGCCGGCGCTGGGGCAAGACAAGGGCAGTGCCGTCGCCATGCGCGCCTTCGCCATCGCGCCCGGCCCGCTCACGGTCACGCTGAACCGCTTTGCCAGCGCCGCCGGCATCAATCTGTCCTACGATGCCGCGCAGCTGGCCGGGCTGCGCAGCGAGGGGTTGCATGGCAGCTATGCCGTTCCCGAGGGCTTTCACGTGCTGCTGGCCGGCACCGGGCTGGAGGCTGTGCCGATGGACGGCGGCGGCTACGCCGTGCGCCGCGCCGCGGTGCAAGGTGAACGCGCGCCCGCAACGCTGCCCGAGGTGCGCGTCGTCGGCACGCATGACAGCGAACCGCCGTTGCTGGCCGGTGGACAGGTCACACAAGGCGTGCGCCTGGGTTTGCTCGGCAACACCGACAACATGGATGCACCGTTCAATGCCGTGGGCTACAGCGCCGGCTTCATCGAAAACCAGCAGGCACGCACCGTTGGCGACGTGCTGGCCAACGATGCATCGGTGCGCTATGTCAGCCAGCCCGGCGGCATCCTGGATGCGTTCAGCATCCGCGGGTTTCCGGTGGGCAACGGCAACTTCGGCGAGATCGCGTTCGATGGCATCTATGGCGTGGCGTCCAACTATCGCGTTTCCACCAGCTATGTCGAGCGCGTGGAACTGATCAAGGGCCCCACGGCGGTGCTCAACGGCATGGCGCCCAGCGGCAGCGTGGGCGGCGGCATCAACATCGTGCCCAAGCGCGCGGGTGCCGTCGACGTGACGCGCTTCACGGCCGACTACGCGGCGGCGTCGCAGTTCGGGGGCAGCGTGGATATCAGCCGCCGCCTGGGCAGTGCCAGCCAGTTCGGCATTCGCTTCAATGGCAGCTACCTGGGTGGCGGTACCGCGCTCGACAACCAGTCGCGCCGCGCCACCTCGGGCGCGCTGGCGCTGGACTACCAGGGCGAGCGCTTGCGCACCACGCTGGATCTGATCGGCCAGCGCGAACGGATTTCCGCGCCGTCGCGGTTGCTGCATATCGTGCCAGGCATCGCCGTGCCCGACGCGCCGGATGGCCGCCGCAATATCTCGCAGCCGTGGGAGCAATCCCATATCCGCGACGGCTCGCAGCTGCTGCGCGCGGAATACGACCTTGCCGACGGCGTGACCTGGTTTGCCGATGCCGGTGGCGGGCAGACGCACGTGGCGCGGCTGTTTGTCATCACGCCAACCATCATCGATGCCGCGGGCGATGTGGCGGTAGCCGACTCCAACTATCGCTTCCAGGTGGCGCGTGTCAGCGCCGACACCGGCGTGCGCGCGCGTTTCCAGACCGGCCCCGTGAGTCACCAGCTCAGCGTCGTGGCCAGTGGCTACCACGACAAGCTCGGGCGCGCGTACAACACTGCCAGCACGACCGCGCTGACCAACCTCTACGCGCCCGCGACGCTGCCGTTCCAGGATGTGCCGGCGCCGTCTGGCGTGCCGACGGTATCGAAGACACGGCTCACCGGCGTGGCATTGGCCGATACGCTCTCGGTCCTTGACCGCCGCCTGCAACTGACGCTTGGCCTGCGCCGCCAGCGTGTGCAGTCGGACAACTTCAACGCGGACGGAGGACTGGCCTCGCGCTACGACCAGGGCGCGTGGACGACGCTGGCGGGGTTGGTGGTCAGGCCCTGGCAGCAGGTATCGTTCTACGCCAATCGTATCGAGGGGCTCAGCAAGGGCGAAATCGCGCCGGGTAGTGCCAGCAATGCCGGTGAAGTGTTCGCCCCGTACAAGTCGCGCCAGTACGAGGTAGGGGTAAAGCTGGAACAAGGCGGCATGCGCGCCACCATCAGCGCATTCCAGATCAGCAAGCCCGGCGGGGAGCTTGCTGGCTCGTGGTTCGCCGTCAACGGCGAGCAGCGTAGCCGGGGTCTCGAGTTCGGGCTGTACGGCGAGCTCGCCAGCAACGTGCGCTTGCTGGCGAGCGCTGCACTGCTTGACGCAACCATCACCCGCGACGCGGACGCCGGCACGGTGGGCAGGTCCGTCATCGGCGCCCCGTCGCTGCAGGTGAACCTTGGCGCCGAATGGGATGCCGCCTGGCTTCCCGGCCTGACACTGAGCGGCGCGCTTGCCTACACCGGGCGCCAGTATGTTGACCAGGCCAATACCCAGAGCTTGCCAGCCTGGACGCGCGTGGACCTGGGTGCGCGCTACCGGACCAGGATGGCCGGGAAAGACGCGATTCTTCGCCTCTATCTGCGCAATGTGTTCGACCGCCGTTATTGGGCGGCGGTGGACAGCTATGGCGGCCTGGCCATTGGCGAGCCGCGCACGTTGATGATGTCGGCGACGGTCGGCTTCTGATCCGGCCTGGAGGCGGCCCGGCGCCACCGGATCGTCGCGGCCATCCCGCAGGCACGAACACGCTCTCACGGGGGCTGGCTTGCGCCCGCGTGGCAACGATGTACTACGGGAAGTCGGGGGGATCCGCCTGCTGTGGCCTGGCCGGTGCCCCAGCCGGGTCAGTCGACGAGCAGATTGATCTTCGTCGTGAATTTCTGCCAGCGATCGATGTCGGAACTCACCAGCTTCTGGAATTCAGCGGGCGTGCTTGTCGTCGTGGCAAAGCCGAGTTGCGTCAGCGATGCCTTGACCTCGGGCTTGGCGATGGCCCTGGCGATTTCCGTGTTGAGCCTTTGCACGATCTCGGGCGGCGTATTTGCCGGGGCGAGGATGCCGAACCATTGGTCGACGTCATAGCCGGCCACGCCAAGCTCGCTCACGGTGGGTACGTCGGGCAGGAACGGCGAGCGTGCCTTCGACGTGACGGCCAGCGCGCGCAGCTTGTTGCTTTTCAGGTAGGGGATGGTGTTGGTCAGCGTGTTGACGCTGACATCGGCCTGGTTGCCGAGTACGTCGGCGATGGCGGGGGCGCAACCCTTGTATGGCACGTGCAGCATGTCCATCCTTGCCGAAACCTTGAGCAGTTCGCCTGCCAGATGCTGCGGGGTGCCGTTGCCGCACGACGCATAGCTGGGAGGGGAGGCGCTCTTGCCCGCCGCCAGCAGGTCGCTGAAAGTGCGGAGTTTCGAGTGCGATGGCACGGCGATCACCGATGGCACCGAAGCGAAGGTGATGACGGCGCTGAAATCGGCCTTCGGATTGAACTGCAGCTTCTTGAAGACGCTCGGGTTGATGGCAAAGCTGCTGTTGACGATAAGCAGCGTATAGCCGTCGGCGGGACTCTTGGCGACGAACTCGGCGCCAATATTGCCGCTGGCGCCGGGCCGGTTGTCGATCACCACCGGCTGCCCCAGCGACTTGCTGATGTCGGCCCCGATCAGGCGCGCGAGAGAATCGGTCCCCCCTCCGGCCGGGAACGTCACCACCATGCGGATCGGCTTTTGCGGGAAGGTACTGGCGATATTGGCTTCGGCGCGCCCGGGCAGGGTGCCCAGGCTGCCTGCGACAAACAGGAGCGATGCCAGACTGCTGACGACGGATAGGGGTCTCATTGATATGCCTCGTCGGTTAGGGTGAAGGAAGCGGGAAAGCCGGTCAATCGGGGTCTATACGCACCGCCTGGCAGCACTCGCCGCCGGCGCGCACCAGTGCCGCAGCCGCCTCTAGCGCTTCAGCGAAGCCGGCGTGAATACGGTAGAGCGGTTGCCCTGGCGCCACCCTTGCACCGATCGCGCACAGCATGTCGACCCCGGCACCGCCATCGCGCGGCGCGCCGGCGGCGCGCGCCACGCCGGAAATCTGCAGGCCATCGACGCCCGTGACCCGGCCCTGCGTGGCGGCGGGAACGACCAGCGTATGCGTACCCGGCGCCACTGGATCGCAGCGAACGCCCTGCGCGGCGGCGATGCGCTCGAACGCGGCCCTGGCCTTGCCTTCATGCAGCAGCGCCGCCGCAATTTGCATGCCGTGTTCGGGGGAGCCCACGCGGGGATCGAATGCGATGATTTCGCCGGCAAAGCGCAGGGCCTTGTCACGCAGGTCGGCGGGCGCATCGGGAGCGTTGTCGAGCACGAGTCGGACGTCGCGCACTTCCAGTGCGGGGCCGATGCCGCGCCCGATCGGGCGGCTGCCGTCCGTGACCAGTGCGCGTACGTGCAGGCCCAGTCCCTTGCCGACGTGTTCGAACAGCGCGCCCAGCGCATCGGCGTCGGCGCGCGTTGCCAGCTTGGTTTGCGGCCCGTAGGGCAGGTCGACGATGACATGGGTGGCGCCGGCGGTGTACTTCTTCGACAGGATCGACGCCACCGACCAGCGCCGCGAATCCAGCCGCAGCGGCCGCGTGATGGCGTTCATCACATCGTCGACCACGGAATGGTTCAGCCGTCCGTTCCAGGCGATGCAGGCGCGCGCCTGGGCCACGCAGCGGCGCACGTCCTCGTGCGCCAGGTCGACCCGTGCGATGGTCTCCATGGCATCGGCGGTGCCGGCGGCAGAGGTGATCGCGCGCGACGATGTCTTGGGCATCGCCAGCCCGTAGGCCGCGACAATCGGCACCACGATCAGCGTGATGCGGCTGCCGGGAACGCCGCCCATCGAATGCTTGTCGACGACTACCGGTTCGTCCCAGTCGATGCGGGGTGTGAAGGTGGTACGCGCGCGCGCCAGTGCCACCACTTCCTCGTCCGTGAGCGTGCGGGTTGCGGCAACGAGGAACTCGGTCAGCTCGGCCTCGGTGTAGCGCCCGGCGATGGCGTCCTGCAGCACGGCGACGTAGGCAGCTTCGTCGAGCGGCTCGCCGCGCAGCTTGGCCATCAGGTTGGTGCGGCTGGCCGGCCGTTCGGCGGCGGATGCCCTGGTGCCGTTGCGCAAGGCTTCGACAAAGCGTGCCGTGCCTGCTTCCAGCGTGCTGTCGTTCGACACCGTGATACACGGGACGTGTGGCGGCACCGGAGCTCCCGCGCGTGCCACGCGGCTGGCAACCTGGTCGCCCGATTCCCGCCCGCGTGCGGCAATGCGCCGGGCAAGCACGTCATGTGGTGCCGTTACCAGGACCACCACGAAACGAGGCAAGCGCGCCGCAAGTTCCGCGATAACGCCGCGCGAGCCATTGGCCACGACGTTGCGGCCGTGTTCGAGCTCGCACATCAGGGACCTGGGCAATCCGTAGCGCAGGTCGTGCGCGTCCCAGGTCACCAGGAACTCTCCGCTTCGCTGGCGCCGCGCGAACTCGGTCTCCGTGACACCTTCGTGCTCTTCGCCAGCAGACCCGTCGGGACGCGTGATGACGCGCCGCGCAAAAACGTAGTCGCCGTCGAGCGCGGCACGTGCACCGTCGATCAGGGAGTCCTTGCCAGCGCCACTGGGCCCCACAACAAAGAAGAATGTGCCGGTCGCCTTCATGAGCATTACCTTAGATGTCGAAGTTATGTGGCTATGCTAGCACCGGCCAGGGGGGTGTCAAGATAAGTTCGATGTCTAAGGTAATGCAAGCAACGCGCCAGCGCCCGCAAATCCAGTGTGTACGCGGGATTCGCGAGCTTATAGGGGAAAACACGGGGAGCAGGGTGCGCGGTGACGGTGCCCCGTGCATGGGTTGAGGGCATCGTGCACTGATGGAGTGAACGCTACATGGAGAGGCCTTGCCGACGAAGCGGTGGTGTCGGCGTGCGAGCGCCGGAGGCGCTATCATGTGCGCTGTCGCTGGCACCGGGTCGTCCGGTGTCGCATGCATACGCTCTACTTTCCCTCACGACTATGGCCACAAAGAAGCCGGATGCTCCGGTCCCGATCACGCCTGCGGATGAAGCCGATGAAGAACGGCTTGCCCACCTGGTGAAGGATGCCGCCCGGGCCTATATCCGCGCGCTGCAGCTGCGCTTGGCGGAGCATTCGGTTTCGTACGGCCACTGGACCATCCTGCGTATCCTGTGGCGCCATGACGGCGTGTCGCAGCGAGAGCTGAGCGAACGCGCCGGGGTGACCGAGCCGACGACGTTTGCGGCAGTCAAGGCGCTGGAGGCGCTGGGCTACGTGGAACGCACGCACCTTCCCGGCAACAAGAAGAAGGTGCATGTGTTCCTGAGCAAGACCGGACGCGCGCTGCGCCGCAAGCTTGAACCGCTGGCGACCGAGGTGAATGAACTCAGCGTGGAAGGGCTGAGCGAAGAGGATGTGCTGACCACGCGCCGCGTGCTGATCACGATTGCGAAGCGGCTGGTCGCCGACGAAGCCGCGTCGGCGGAACATGGCCGGCGGGTCCCGTCCACACAGGAGGTGGGGCGCCTGCTCTCGGACCTGTAGACGACCCGCAACGGAAAAGACCCTCGCCGGGCGAGACCGGCAAGGGTGAATGCCTTGGGTAGAAGGCGTGAATCGGTTAGAGCGATCAGGGGGCTGGTCCCCCCGGTGTCAGGCTTCGTCGAGCCCGATGTCGACGGCAGGGGCGGACTGGGTGATCTTGCTCGTGGAGATATAGTCCACGCCCGTTTCCGCCACGGCCCGGATCGTTTCCAGGCGGATGCCGCCTGATGCCTCGACCTTGGTCCGGCCATTGACGATCTGCACGGCTTCCTTCATGTCGGGCACCGACATGTTGTCCAGCATGATCACGTCGACACCGGCTGCCAGTGCTTCGTGCACCTGTTCCAGCCGGTCGCATTCCACTTCCAGCTTGGTCAGCACGGGCAGCTTGCGGCGCACGCGTGCCACGGCGGCAGCGATGCTGCCGCATACGGCGATGTGGTTGTCCTTGATCATCACGCCGTTGTCCAGGCTCAGCCGGTGGTTCAGGCCGCCGCCGCAGGTCACCGCATGCTTTTCCAGCGCGCGCAGGCCCGGCGTGGTCTTGCGGCTGTCGATCAGGCGCGCCTTGGTATGGGCAATAGCCTGGGCATAGGTTGCCGTATGGTTGGCGATGCCGCACAGCCGCTGCATGATGTTAAGAGCGGTGCGCTCGGCCGTCAGGACGCTGCGTGCATTGCCGCTCACGTTAAGCAGCACCGCGCCTTTTTCAACCTTGTCGCCATCGGCGACGCGCACATCGACCGACAGCGTCGGATCGTAGCGCGCGAAGATGCGTGCCCCCACGTCGATGCCGGCGATAAGCATCGGCTCGCGGGCGTTCATGCAGAAGGTGCCGGTCTCTCCCGGTTCAATCATGGTCTGGACGGTCAAGTCGCAGATGCCGATGTCTTCGGTCAGCCAGAGGTCGATCAGCTTGTCGGTAGCGAAAATGTCGTACATGAAGGGCTCCTGAACGGTGGTTGCGGTACCTCAAAAATCTTAGAGATCGAAGTACATGGCGCAATACTAGCCCTTCCATGCGCCATGTCAAGTAATATTCGAGATCTAAGATAAGACGCAAACCTACCGCGCAAACTGCCCCAGCACCGTCCCGACTGCCTCCAGCCCCGCCTCGATCATGTGCTGCATGTAGGTGCCCATCTGCGGCATCACCAGCATCAGCACCAGCAGGCCGCCGGACAGCGTGACCGGGAAGCCGACCGCAAAGATCGACAGTTGCGGCGAGGCGCGGTTCAGGATGCCCATCGCCAGGTTCAGCGTCAGCAGCGCCGCGATCATCGGCAGCGCCAGCAGCAGTCCGGACGAGAACACCATGCCGCCGGCGCGGGCCACGGCCATGGCGCCGCCGGCGGACAGCGGCGTGCCGCCGATGGGCAGGCCGTTGAAGCTGTCGACCAGCGCGCCCAGCATCAGCAGGTGGCCGTCCAGCGCCAGGAACAGCAGCATCGCGATCAGGTTCAGGAAGCGCGACAGCACCATGGTCTGGCCGCCGGCGGCGCGGTCGAAGAACGAGGCAAAGGACAGGCCCATCTGCAGGCCGATGATTTCGCCGGCTTGCTGCACGGTGGCAAAGACCAGCCGCATGGCGAAGCCGGTGGCCAGGCCGATGCCGACTTCGTTGAGGATGATCATCAGCCCCCCGAAGGAGTACACCGGCACCACTGGCAGCTGCGCGATGGTGGGCGACACCACCATCGCGATCATCGCGGACAGCGCGATCTTGGCGCGGCGCGGGATGGTGGACTCACCGAACAGCGGCGCGGTGCCGATCAGGGCCAGGATGCGGAAGAAGGGCCACAGGAACGCCGCGAGCCAGCTGTAGAGCTGGGCTGAGGTGAATTCGACCACGGCGGGGAGTCAGGGGCGGAAGGGCGGGGGGACTGGCCAGCGTCAGTGCGCCAGCGCGGGAATGCTCTGGAACACCCCGCGCATGTAGTCGACCATGGAATTGATCATCCACGGCCCGGCCAGCACCATGGTGGCGAACAGCGCGATCAGCTTGGGGATGAAGCTCAGCGTCATCTCGTTGATCTGCGTTGCGGCCTGGAACAGGCTCACCACCAGGCCGGCGGCCAGCGCCACCAGCAGCAGCGGGGCGGCCAGCAGCAGGGTCATCTTCATTGCCTGGGTGGCGATGGTCATTACGGTCTCGGGTGTCATGGCTCGGACTCTGCGGTGGGTGGCGGGCGCTGGGGCCGCCTCAGTTCATGAAGCTCTGCGCCAGCGAACCCAGCAGCAGCTGCCAGCCGTCGACCAGCACGAACAGCATCAGCTTGAACGGCAGCGAGATGGTGGCCGGCGGCACCATCATCATCCCCATCGCCATCAGCACGCTGGCGACGACCAGGTCGATGATCAGGAACGGGATGAAGATGGTGAAGCCGATCTGGAACGCGGTCTTCAGCTCGCTGGTGACGAAGGCCGGCACCAGGATGCTGAGCGGCACTTCCTCGGGGCCCTGCATTTCAGGCGCCTTGGCCATCTGCGCGAACATGGCCAGGTCCTTCTCGCGGGTCTGGCGCAGCATGAAGGCCTTGAGCGGCTCCGCGGCCTTGGCCGCGGCGGCCTCCAGGCTGATCTTGTTTTCCGACAGCGGCTTGTAGGCGTCGTTGTAGACGCGGTCGAACACCGGTGCCATCACGAAGAAGGTCAGGAACAGCGACAGGCCCACCAGCACCTGGTTGGGCGGCGAGGTGGCGGTGCCCAGTGCGCTGCGCAGCAGGCCCAGCACGATAATGATGCGGGTGAAGCCGGTCATCAGCAGCATCGCTGCCGGCAGGAACGACAGCGAGGTCAGCAGCACCAGCGTCTGCACCGGCAGCGACCAGATCTGGCCGCCGCCCGGGGCGGGCTTGCTGATGACGCCGGGCAGTGCCTGGGCCCAGGCCGGCGCGGGCGCCAGCGCGGCAATGGCCAGCATCAGCGCGAGCAGGGACAGCAGCGGGCCCGGCAGCGGGCGCCGCAGCGCGGCACGCGGGGAATTCATGACTTGAAGTGATTTTGCATCGAACGCAGCAGCTTTTCGGCAAAGGTGCCGCCACCCGGCTGTTGCGAAGGGCCTGCACCGCCGGTGGCGGCGAGGGGATTGGCTGCGGTGGTGCCCGCAGGCAGGGTATGCAGCGGCCGGATTTCGCCGGGGCTCACGCCCAGCACCAGCCAGGTATCGCCCACTTCCACCAGCACCAGGCGCTGGCGTGCGCCGAGCATGGTGCTGCCGACCACCTTCATCGCGCCGCCGGTGGCGTGACGGACCAGGCCGGCACGCCGGGCCACCCAGGCCATGCCCAGGATCAGCGCGACGATGGCGAACAGCCCCAGCCCGGCCTGCGCCAGGCTGGCCGCGCCGCTGATGGCCGGCGCGTGCGTGCCGTCGGCGGCCATGGCGGCCCCCGGCAGCGCCGCAAGCACGGCCAGGCTGGCGCGCGTCTGCATGCTCATTTGTTCAGCTTGCGGATGCGCTCGGACGGCGTGATGATGTCCGTCAGGCGGATGCCGAACTTGTCGTTTACCACCACCACCTCGCCCTGCGCGATCAGGTAGCCGTTGACCAGCACGTCCATCGGCTCGCCGGCCAGGCCGTCCAGCTCCACCACCGAGCCCTGCGCCAGCTGCAGCAGGTTCTTGATGGGCACCTTGGTGCGGCCCAGTTCCACGGTCAGTTGCACCGGGATATCGAGAATCATCTCGATATCGTTGCGGAAGCCGCTCGGCGCTTCCTTCGCCAGCGGCTGGAACACGGTGGCGGCGGCCGGAGTGGCCGCGGGTTGGGCCGCCGGTGCGGCAGCTGCGGGGATCCCGGCGGATGTGGCGCTGGTCTGCTCGGCCAGCGCGCTGGCCCAGTCGTCCATCGGATCGACGGGCTTGTCCTCGATGCCGTCACTCATAATCGCTGTCCTCGGTGTCCAGGTGGGAATCGCCGTCCTGGTGATTGATCATTCGTTCTACCCGCAGCGCGTACTGGCCGTTCATCGTGCCGAAGCCGCATTGCATGACGGGCACGCCGTCCACCTTGCCGAACACCTTCTCCGGCAGCTCGATCGGCAGCACGTCGCCGGCGCGCATCGCCAGCACTTCGGCCACGGTGCTCTGCAGGTGCGCGAACTCGGCCACCAGCTCCACCTCGGCCGCGCGCAGCTGCGTGGACAGTTGCGTGACCCAGCCCTTGTCGACTTCCTTCTCGTCCTGCAGCGGATTCATCAGCAGGTCCTTGAGCGGCTCGATCATCGCGTACGGCAGGCACACGTGGAGCTGCCCGCCGACGGCGCCCAGTTCGATATGGAAGGCGGTGGTCACCACGGCCTCGTTATGGGTGGCGACGTTGGCAAACTTGGGGTGCATCTCCGAGCGGATGTACTCGGTCTCGATCGGGTGCACGGTGCGCCAGGCGTTGCCGTAGCTGGCCAGCGTCAGCTCCAGCATGCGCTGGATGATGCGCTGCTCGGTCTGGGTGAAGTCGCGGCCTTCCACGCGGGTGTGGAAGCGGCCGTCGCCGCCGAACAGGTTGTCCACCACCAGAAACACCAGGTTCGGGTCGTAGACGAACAGCGCCGTGCCGCGCAGCGGCTTCAGGTGGACCAGGTTCAGGTTGGTCGGCATCGGCAGGTTGCGCGCGAAGTCGCCGAACTTTTCGATCCTGATGCTGCCCACGGTGATGTCCGCGCCGCGGCGGATGAAATTGAACAGCGCCGTGCGCATCGAGCGCGCAAAGCGCTCGTTGATGATTTCCAGCGTGTGCAGGCGGCCGCGGATGATGCGTTCCTGCGTGGCCAGGTTGTAGGGGCGCACACCGCCCTCGTCGAGCGCAGGCTCGCTGGCCTTGGGCGTATCGGCTTCGCCGGATACGCCCTTGAGCAGCTCGTCGACCTCGTCTTGCGAGAGGAACTTGTCGTAGGCCATCTAGTGTCCTGCCCCTTGTGCGGCGTTATGGATGAATCCGGTGCGGCCCTGGCTTGCGCTTACTGCACCACGAAAGAGGTGAAGAGCACGTCCAGCACCCGCTGCGCCGGCAGGCCGCTGGCAAACGGCTTGCTGATGGTGTCGCGGATGTCGTCGGCCAGCTTGCGCTTGCCTTCGACGGTGGCCAGGTCGGCCGGCTGCCTGGCCGACAGCAGCAGCAGGATGCGGCTGCGTGCCTCGGGCAGGTACTGGGCCAGGCGAGCCTGGGTCTCGGCATCGGCCACCTTCAGCGACAGGCCGGTGTGCAGGAAGCGGTCGCCGTCGTCGCTGCGCAGGTTGACGGTGAACGCGTCCAGCGGCACGAAGATCGGCGGCGGCACGACCGGGGCGGCGGGCGCGGCGGGCGCCGCCGGCTGGCGGTTGCTCAGCACGCTGCCCAGCACGAAGCCTCCGGCGCCCAGTGCCACCACCAGCACGCCGGCGCCGATCAGCAGCAGCCGGCCGCGCTTGCCTGTGTTGCCAGTCCGGGGAGGGGAAGCCGTGTTCGCCATGAGAAGCCTGTATCGGAATGCCTGCCATTCTTCCGGAATCGCAGGCCAGCAAAGGGCCGAAAAAAAGGGGGAAACCCTTTCAGCTTGGCCATTTGAGCGGAAAGGGAGCAGGCACGGCAAGCTATCTGCGAAGCAGGGCGCTAAAGCGAGCGGGCGCTTCGTGATGCGCGCCTGCAGGCTGGTTAACGCTTGATGTCGTGTGAACTTGAGTGCCGGTGCAAGCTGCCGCGATTCCTGGCCGGGCCGCCGGGCAGGTCGCGGGAGCGCCGCCATGCATTCCCTACTACGCTAGTCGGGTAGTGATTCATGTGGGTTCGCACGTCCTCCAGTTTCCAGTGCCTTGATTTGCATGATGTTTTTGGTTTTCACTCTTATATAAGATATAAGACATTTGACCGAGGGGCGGCTTCAGACTACAATCGCGACGTAACGAGATTTTCTAAACCTAATTACTCAGCAGGTTCCCATGCTTGAAAACTATCGCGCACATGTGGCCGAGCGCGCCGCGCTTGGCATCCCCCCTCTGCCCCTGACCGCCAAGCAGACGGCCGAGCTGGTCGAACTGCTGAAGAACCCGCCCGCCGGTGAAGAGCAGACCCTGGTGGAGCTGATCACCTACCGCGTGCCGGCCGGTGTGGATGACGCCGCCAAGGTCAAGGCCTCGTACCTGGCCGCCGTGGCGCTGGGCAAGGAAAAGTGCGCGCTGATCTCGCGCGCCAAGGCGACCGAGCTGCTGGGCACCATGCTGGGCGGCTACAACATCTCGCCGCTGATCGAGCTGCTGGACGATGCCGAAGTCGGCACCGTCGCCGCCGAAGCGCTGAAGAAGACCCTGCTGATGTTCGACGCCTTCCACGACGTGAAGGAAAAGGCCGACCAGGGCAATGCCAACGCCAAGGCCGTGCTGCAAAGCTGGGCCGACGCCGAGTGGTTCACCAGCCGTCCGGAAGTGCCGCAAAGCCTGACCATCACCGTGTTCAAGGTGCCGGGCGAAACCAACACCGACGACCTGTCGCCGGCTCCGGACGCCACCACCCGCCCGGACATCCCGATGCACGCGCTGGCGATGCTGAAGAACAAGCGCGAAGGCGCTGCGTTCCAGCCGGAAGAAGACGGCAAGCGCGGCCCGGTCAAGTTCATTGAATCGCTGAAGGAAAAGGGCCACCTGGTCGCCTACGTGGGCGACGTGGTCGGTACCGGCTCCAGCCGCAAGTCCGCCACCAACTCGGTGCTGTGGTTCACCGGCGAAGACATCCCGTTCATCCCGAACAAGCGCTTCGGCGGCGTGTGCCTGGGCAACAAGATCGCCCCGATCTTCTACAACACCATGGAAGACGCCGGCGCGCTGCCGATCGAGCTGGACGTGTCGAAGATGGAAATGGGCGACGTGGTCGAACTGCGCCCGTATGAAGGCAAGGCCCTGAAGGACGGCGCAGTGATCGCCGAGTTCAAGGTCAAGTCCGACGTGCTGTTCGATGAAGTCCGCGCTGGCGGCCGTATTCCCCTGATCGTCGGCCGTGGCCTGACCGCCAAGGCGCGCGAAGCGCTGGGCCTGGCCCCGTCGACGCTGTTCCGCCTGCCGCAGAACCCGGCCGATACCGGCAAGGGCTTCACGCTGGCGCAGAAGATGGTCGGCCGCGCCTGCGGCCTGCCTGAAGGCAAGGGCATCCGCCCGGGCACCTACTGCGAACCGAAGATGACTTCGGTTGGCTCGCAGGACACCACCGGCCCGATGACCCGCGACGAGTTGAAGGACCTGGCCTGCCTGGGCTTCTCGGCCGACCTGGTGATGCAGTCGTTCTGCCACACCGCCGCCTACCCGAAGCCGGTCGACGTCAAGACCCACCACACGCTGCCCGAGTTCATCAGCACGCGCGGCGGCATCTCGCTGCGCCCGGGCGACGGCGTGATCCACTCGTGGCTGAACCGCATGCTGCTGCCCGACACCGTCGGCACCGGCGGCGATTCGCACACCCGCTTCCCGATCGGCATCAGCTTCCCCGCAGGTTCGGGCCTGGTGGCCTTTGCCGCCGCCACCGGCGTGATGCCGCTGGACATGCCGGAATCGGTGCTGGTCCGCTTCAAGGGCAAGATGCAGCCCGGCGTGACGCTGCGCGACCTGGTCAACGCGATTCCGCTGTACGCGATCAAGCAAGGCCTGCTGACCGTGGCCAAGCAAGGCAAGAAGAACATCTTCTCGGGCCGCGTCCTGGAAATCGAAGGCCTGCCCGACCTGAAGGTCGAGCAAGCATTCGAGCTGTCGGATGCATCGGCTGAGCGCTCGGCCGCCGGTTGCACGGTGCGCCTGAACAAGGACCCGATCATCGAATACATCAACAGCAACATCACGCTGCTGAAGTGGATGATCGCCCAGGGCTACCAGGACCCGCGCAGCCTGCAGCGCCGCATCAAGGCCATGGAAGCGTGGCTGGCCGATCCCAGGCTGCTGGAGCCGGACGCCGACGCCGAGTACGCCGCCGTGATCGAGATCGACCTGGCCGACGTGCATGAGCCGATCGTGGCCTGCCCGAACGACCCGGACGACGTCAAGACGCTGTCCGAGGTGGCCGGCGCCAAGATCGACGAAGTGTTCATCGGTTCGTG
The DNA here is from genome assembly GCF_058792255.1 of Cupriavidus sp. CPT47-8839-RL05A. Taxonomy (NCBI): domain Bacteria; kingdom Pseudomonadati; phylum Pseudomonadota; class Betaproteobacteria; order Burkholderiales; family Burkholderiaceae; genus Cupriavidus; species Cupriavidus sp. CPT47-8839-RL05A. The sequence goes on from NZ_JBYTEG010000022.1 coordinate 85,605, forward strand.
CATGACCAACATCGGCCACTTCCGCGCAGCTTCCAAGCTGCTGGAAGGCAAGCGCGACATCCCGGTCAAGCTGTGGGTGGCTCCGCCGACCAAGATGGACCAGAAGCAGCTGACCGAGGAAGGCCACTACGGCGTGTTCGGCACCGCCGGTGCCCGCACCGAAATGCCGGGCTGCTCGCTGTGCATGGGCAACCAGGCACAGGTGCGCGAAGGCGCCACGGTGATGTCGACCAGCACGCGTAACTTCCCGAACCGCCTGGGCAAGAACACCAACGTGTACCTGGGTTCCGCCGAACTGGCGGCGATCTGCTCGCGCCTGGGCCGCATTCCGACCAAGGAAGAGTACATGGCCGACATGGGCGTGCTCAACGCCAATGGCGACAAGATCTACAAGTACATGAACTTCGACCAGATCGAGGACTTCAAGGAAGTGGCCGACGGCGTGACGGTGTAAGCTGCCCAGTCAGGCTGACATGAAGAAGGGGCCCCGCTTGCGGGGCCCCTTTTGTATTTGGCTTTTGTCGGCTTGACGGGTGGCATACGCCACCACCACCACTGAATCACCGCTGGGGTGCTCCCTCTCCCCATGAGGGGAGAGGGAGAACACCTTGCTCAGGCTAGTTCGGGCGGCTTTGGAGCACCCAGCGGAATCCCCTGACGCGCGGCGTACGCCACCACCTCCGCGGTATTGTGCAGGTCGAGCTTGCGCATCAGGTTCTCGCGGTGCTTGCGCGCAGTCAGCGGGCTGATGTCGAGTTGCGCGGCAATGTCGCCGGCGGTGGCGCCGCGCGCGATCAGCATCAGGATCTGCAGTTCGCGCCGGGTGAGCGTGGCAATGCCGTCCGGTGCCGCGGTGGCCGGTGCAGTGGCGCGCGCGGCCACGAAGTTGCGGCCCTCGCGCAGGGCCATGAGCGCGGGCACCAGTTCGCTGATATCGCCGCTCTTGACCAGGTAGCCATTGGCGCCCGCATCGATCGCCGCGTGGGCCATGCCCGCGCCCGCGCTGCCGGTCAGCACCAGGATGCGCAGCGCGGGATGCCTGGTGCGCAGGCGTTCCACGAAGGCCAGGCCATCGACGCCGGGCATGCCCAGGTCCATCACCAGCAGGTCGGTCGGTACCCGTTCCAGGAGCCCCAGCAGTTGCGCGCCATCTGCTGCCTCGCCCGCCAGCACCAGGTTGCCGACGCCGGACAGCACCTGCTTGAGGCCCTCCAGCACGATGGCATGGTCATCGGCGAGGGCCACGCGGGTCGGGACGGGAAAGCGGCTCATCGCGGCAGGTGCATCGGTGGCGAATGGGAAAGGGAAGGTGGTATAAAACGGCAGCCCGTCAGTCCGGCAGCTGCAGGTGGCCTGCTGAATGCCCCAATGAACCGGCGGCCGGCTGGATTATAGCGTTGCACGCCCAACCTGCCCCACGGCCTATCTAGCATGCGCAAGCTCCCGTTGTCCTGTTGCCGTACCGTTTCCTGCCGCCCGCAGCGGGCGCTCGCATCATGACGGCCACAGGCACCGGATTGCCGCCGGCCTGGCAGCCCGGCGATGTGCCGGCGGCGATGGTGGACCTGCTCTACCGCCAGTCCAACGCGGTCCTGTTTGCCAACTTCGTCATTGCGCTGCCGGTGGTCTACGTGCTGCGTCCCAGCGTGCCGCTGCCCATGCTGGCCGGCTGGATGGCCGCGGTGTACCTGCTGACCACGCTGCGCATCGGCCTGTCGTGGCGCTACTTCCGGCGCGACGGCAGCACGCCGCCGCAGGCGTGGGCGCGCCGCTTCATGGTGCTGTCCTGGCTGTCCAGCCTGCTGTGGGGCGCCGTGGGCTCTGCCATCCTGCTGCCGCCCGAACCGCAGCTGGTGGCGTTCTGCTGCATCGTGCTGGCCGGCATGTCCAGTGGCGCGATCCCGTCGCTGTCGGCGCATCCGGCCACCTACTGCGGTTCAGTCGCGGCCATGCTGCTGCCGTTCACCATCTATTGCCTGGTGCAGCAGGGGCCGGTGTATGGCGTCTACGCGGGCTTTGCCGCGTGCCTGCTGTGCGTCAACATCTACTACAGCCAGGTCACCTATCGCGCGCTGCGCGATGGCGTGACACTGCGCTTCGAGAACGTCGCGCTGATCGGCGAGCTTGAGCGCGAGCGCGACCGCGCCACCGCCGCGGACCGGGCCAAGACGCGCTTCCTGGCGGCCGCCGGGCACGACCTGCGCCAGCCGGTGTATGCCATCGGCCTGCAGGCGGCATCGCTGCTGACACTGGGCGAGCGCGGCGACGTGGCTGGCGGCCAGGCGCATGCGATCGGCCACCGGCTGCAAGCCACGCTGGCGCGCATGGACAACCTGCTCGACGGCCTGCTCGACGCCTCGCGCCTGGATGCCGGCGTGATGCCGGTGCGCCGCCAGCCGCTGCAGCTGGCGCGGCTGCTGGCCGAGCTGCGCGACGAGTACGCCGAGCAGGCGTGCCAGCGCGGCAGCGTGCTGCGGGTGGTGCCGGCGCGCGCGTGGATCGACAGCGATCCGGACCTGCTCAAGCGCATCCTCGACAACCTGGTGGCCAATGCGCTGCGCCATGCGCCGCGTGCCAGCATCCTGGTGGGCGCGCGGCGCCGCGGCGATGCCATGGAGATCCAGGTGATCGACACCGGCCCGGGCATCGCCGCGGCCCAGCAGTCGCGCGTGTTCGACGAATACGCCCAGGTGCCGGGCCTTGCCACGGCAGGCGACGACCAGGCGGGCGCAAAGGGACTGGGCCTGGGCCTGGCGATCGTGCGGCGCCTGGCGGCGCTGCTTGGCCACCAGGTGGGCCTGCGTTCCGCACCGGGGCGCGGCTGCGTGTTCTCGGTGCGCGTGCCGCTGGCTGCCGCCGCGGCACAGGTGCATCCAGCCACCCCCGCCATTCCCGCGGCCGCTGGCGAGCCGCTCTGCGTGATGCTGGTCGACGACGACGCGCAGGTGCTGGGCGCGCTCACCGAACTGCTGATGCTCTGGGGCCATGTGGTCTACGGCGGGCGCACCGTTGCCGCAGTGCGCGCTGCGTACCGCGCCGCCAGCCCGGACGGGCCCGCCCCGGTCCACCTGATCCTGGCCGACTACCGGCTGGCCGAAGGCCTGACCGGCATCGCCGCGGTCGGCATGCTGCGCGCCAGCCTGGGCCGCGCGGTGCCGGCGCTGATCGTCACCGGCGACACCGCGCCAGACCGGCTGCAGGCGCTGCATGACAGCGGCTTCCCGGTGTTGCACAAGCCGATCCTGGGCGAGGCCTTGCGCGCGGCCCTGCAGCGCGCGGTGCAGCCGGCCGAGGCCGCCTGAGGCCCTGCGCTGCATGCATGGCAGGAGCGGTTTATGATCGGGTTTTTCCGTTGTCCGGCGCCTTCTTGCGCAGTGCGCAAGCGCCTGAACCAGGAGCCAGTGTGCCCGATCTGTCCGCTTTCCCCATCACCCGCAAATGGCCGGCGCAGCATCCCGACCGCATCCAGCTGTATTCCCTGCCCACGCCCAACGGGGTCAAGGTGTCGATCATGCTGGAGGAGACCGGCCTGCCGTATGAACCGCACCTGGTGCGCTTCGACGCCAACGACCAGATGTCGCCGGAGTTCCTGTCGCTGAGCCCGAACAACAAGATTCCCGCCATCCTCGATCCCAACGGCCCGGGCGGCAAGCCGCTGGCGCTGTTCGAATCGGGCGCGATCCTGCTTTACCTGGCCGACAAGTCGGGCCAGCTGATCCCGGCCGACCCCGCGCGCCGCTATGAAACCATCCAGTGGGTGATGTTCCAGATGGGCGGCATCGGGCCGATGTTCGGGCAGGTGGGCTTTTTCCACAAGTTCGCCGGCAAGGAGTACGAGGACAAGCGCCCGCGCGACCGCTACGTGGCCGAAAGCCGGCGCCTGCTGAATGTGCTGAACCAGCGGCTGGAAGGGCGCGACTGGATCATGGGCGACGCCTACACCGTTGCCGATATCGCTACCTTCCCGTGGGTGCGCAACCTGCTTGGCTTCTATGAGGCGGGCGAACTGGTCGGCATCCAGGACTTCCCGCATGTCAGGCGCGTGCTGGAGGCGTTCGTGAAGCGCCCGGCGGTGGTGAAGGGGCTCGATACGCCGCACCGCGGCTGAGGCAGCCTGCGGCGTGCACGCCGCGGGCGTGGGCATCGTCCTACACGGGGGCCTCCCCGACGCCTACAGAGGGGCGGGCGGCGCGCATCCTATAGTCCAGGAACAGGCGCACCGCCCCGCGTTGCCTGAGGAGCCCGGACCATGCCGATGCCCACCACCTTTTCCCTGTTGCATGTCGTTCTTCTGGCGGGCGCCACCGCTGCGCTCGCCGCCTGCGGTGAAACGGCCAAGCTGCCTTCCGAAGCGGGCTTTGGCCCCACGCCGCAGCTGCCGCCACCCAACCAGACCGCGATCCCCACCGTCAAGATCGCGCCGGCCATCGGCTGGGCCGCGGGCCAGCGCCCGGTGCCGGCCGCAGGCATGGCGGTGACGGCCTTCGCCGACAAGCTGGACCATCCGCGCTGGGTCTATGTGCTGCCCAACGGCGACGTGCTGGTGGCCGAGAGCAATGCCCCGCCCAAGCCCGACGACGGCAAGGGCTTCCGCGGCTGGATCATGAAGAAGGTGATGAAGCGCGCGGGTGCCGGCACCCCCAGCGCCAACCGCATCACGCTGCTGCGCGACACCAACGGCGACGGCGTGGCCGACCAGCGCTCGGTGTTCCTGAAGGACCTGAACTCGCCGTTCGGCATGGCCCTGGTCGGCAACGACTTCTACGTGGCCGCCACCGACGCGGTGCTGCGCTTCCCGTACCAGCCCGGACAGACCCAGATCACGGCCGCGCCCCAGAAGGTGGTGGACCTGCCCGGCGGGCCGCTCAACCATCACTGGACCAAGAGCCTGATCGCCAGCCGCGATGGCAGCAAGCTGTACGTGACGGTGGGCTCCAACAGCAACGTGGGCGAGCACGGCATGGACAAGGAGGTCGGCCGCGCCGCCATCTGGGAGGTCGACCCGAAGGCCGGCACGCACCGGATCTTTGCCAGCGGCCTGCGCAATCCCAACGGCATGGCGTGGGAACCGGTCACCGGCATGCTCTGGACCGCCGTCAACGAGCGCGATGAAATCGGCAGCGACCTGGTGCCGGACTACATCACCTCGGTGCGCGACGGCGGCTTCTATGGCTGGCCCTACAGCTACTACGGCCAGCATGTCGACGCACGCGTGAAGCCGCCGGCGCCGGACCTGGTGGCCAGGGCCATTGTGCCGGACTATGCCGTGGGGGCGCACACCGCGTCGCTCGGGCTGGCCGCCGCCGGCGGCAACAGCCTGCCGGCGCGCTTCAGCGAAGGCATGTTCGTGGGCCTGCACGGTTCGTGGAACCGCAGGCCGCTGGCGGGCTACAAGGTGATCTTCGTGCCGTTCAGCAAGGGCCGGCCCAACGGCGCGCCGTTCGACGTGCTGACCGGTTTTCTCGATGAGGACGGCAACGCGCGCGGGCGGCCGGTGGGCGTGGCGATCGACAAGCAAGGCGGTTTGCTGGTGGCCGACGATGTCGGCAATACCGTGTGGCGGGTCAGCGGCGCGAAGTAGGCGGACCAGGGCGCGGCAGCGGCGGCACCGCACCGCTAGAATGACGGCGTCCCCACACGCCGGGCCCGCTGCCGTCCATGTCTCTCACGGTCTTCGCTGTCGTCCTGCTCGCCGCGTTCCTGCATGCCGCCTGGAACGCGGTGGTCAAGGGCGGCGGCGACAAGATGCTGTCGACGGTGATGGTGGCGGTGAGCGCCGGACTGATGGGCGCCGTGGCGCTGCCGGCGTTGCCGCAGCCGGCGCCGGCGAGCTGGCCGTTCATCGCCGCGTCAGTGGGCGTGCACGTGGTGTATTTCGCGCTGGTGGCACGTATCTACCACACCGCGGACATGAGCCAGACCTACCCCCTGATGCGCGGCACCGCGCCGCTGCTGGTGGCGGTGGCCAGCGTGGGCTGGCTGGGCGAGCACCTGTCGGCGCTGGCGTGGAGCGGCATCGCCGTGATCAGCCTGGGCATCCTGGCCATGGCGGGTGGCGCCCGCGGTGCCCCTGGCAGCCGTGAGGGCATGTGGCTGGCGCTGCTGAACGCAGTGGTGATCGCCGCCTATACGCTGATCGACGGCACCGGCGTGCGCCGCTCCGGCGCGCCGGTAGCGTATGCGTTCTGGATCTTCGTGCTGACCGCGGTGCCGCTGGCGGCGTGGGCGCTGGTGGCGCGCCGGCCGGCGCTGGGCGGCTATGTGCGGCGCAACCTGGTGTTCGCGCTGGTGGGCGGCGGCGGCACGCTGGCGTCCTACGGGCTGTCGCTGTGGGCGATGACACGCGCGCCGGTGGCCCCGGTAGCCGCCCTGCGTGAGTCCTCGATCCTGTTCGGCGCGCTGATCTCCGGGCTGCTGCTCAAGGAGCGCGTGGGCGCCGCCCGCCTGGGCGCGGCCTGCCTGATCGCCGCCGGCGTGGCCACACTGCGCTTTGCCTGAGGGCACGTCTGGGTGCCGGTCTGAATGCCTGGCCGCTGCGCGCCGCCGGCGCTGTCTATACTTGGTTTTACCGGGGTCAGAGGCGGAGGGGCACTGTGTCCGCGCAAACCGGCAGCCTGGCATCGACGCCGAGGAGAGGGCATGGACCACACCGCAGATTCGTTTCGGGCCTTTGAGCTGGCTGGCTGGGAAGATCCCGAGGTCGTCAGCCAGTACCAGGAGCATCTGTCGCATGTGACCCGGCAATCGGTCGAGTCCCTGCTTGACGAGGCCCATGTGGCCAGCGGGCTGCGCGTGCTGGATGTGGCCACCGGCTCTGGCCATGTCGCGGCGGGGGCGGTGCGGCGCGGTGCCGAATCCGTCGGCATCGATTTCTCGCTGGCGCAGGTGCAGCTGGCGCGCAAGCTCCATCCGGATGTTCATTACGAGCAGGCCGATGCGCAGGCGCTGCCGTTCGGCGATGCCAGCTTCGATGCCGTGGTCAATGGCTTCGGCATGTGCCACCTGTCCGACCCCGATACCGCGCTGGCCGAGGCCTTCCGCGTGCTGCGCCCGGGCGGGCGCATTGCCTTCACCGTGTGGGACACGCCCGAGCGCGCGGTCGGTTTCGGCGCGGTCTATGCCGCGATCCGCGCCTACGGCTCGATGGAGGTCGATATCCCCGTGGGGCCGAACTTCTTCCTGTTCAGCGATCCGGGCCATTGCCGCACCGCGTTGCAGCAGGCCGGCTTTGTCTCGCCCACCTGCCGCAACGTGCCGCAGGTATGGCGCTTCTCCACGCCCGACCAGCTGTTCGATGCGCTGGCCCAGGGCACCGTGCGCGCCGCCGCCACGCTGCGCGCGCAGACCCCCAAGGCCCGCGACGAGATCCGCGCCGTGCTGCGCGGCACCGTCGCCGCTTACATGCGCGGCAGCGGCTTCGAGGTGCCGATGCCGGCAGTGCTGGCGGCAGCGGTCAAGCCCTGAGGGCGGGGCTGTTGGACGGGCCCCGTCTTGTTTTTGCCACTGCAGTGTCTCCCTTGCGCAACATTTGAAGGGGCAGGGGAATTCCGAGCCGCCTTAAGTGATAAAACGGTGATTGCCTATCGCACCAGGCAGTGACCAGGGTTTGCCGTGTCCCTACGCCCGGCTACCGCGCGGAGTGTCCATTGATGAAGCGCAGACAGGTGATCTGGCAGGTAAATTGCACGAAGCTTGCCGAGCCCTATTTTCTCGGGCACCTGATTTGGTCGTGGCCGAGTTTCTCCGTACCTCTGCGTTCTGCCTGTCGACCGGCGCTACGGCAAGCCCCCTTTTAAGCGGGTTTTCGCCGCTAGGAAACGATGCCAGAATGTATGCGGGGTAAATTACATCCGCATGGGGTTGTAATAAGAACAAGGAGAAAGAGACGTGGACTTTATCGATGAAGTAAGAGCACTCGCATCTCGCGTTGCTGCGGCGAAGGATATGTTGCAGACCGAAGAAGCAACCAAGAATGCCATGGTAATGCCATTCATTCATCTTCTTGGCTACAACGTTTTTGACCCGCTGGAGGTCACACCGGAACTCATCGCCGATGTCGGAACCAAGAAGGGCGAGAAGGTTGACTATGCAATCCTCAGGGATGGGAAGCCAATCATGCTCTTTGAATGCAAGAAGAGCGGTGGAGATCTCCATATTAATCATGCAAGCCAGCTCTTTCGGTACTTCCATGTTACGGAGGCTCGGTTCGGCGTCCTGACAAACGGTCTTACTTACCGCTTCTTCACGGACCTTGAAAAACCAAACAAGATGGATGAGAAGCCGTTCTTCGAATTCAGTATCCTGGATTTTAGGGATCAGGATGTAGAAGAGCTTAAGAAGTTTGCCAAGTCAAATTTTGACCTTGAAAACATTCTTACAACTGCGAACCATCTTAAGTACACCCGTGCGATCAAGAATACCCTCGGCGAGTGGATGTCCAATCCGCCGGAAGAGTTTGTCCGAATGGTGTCTGCCGATTTTCTGGCGGGGAAGCAGTTTAGGGCGGCGGTTAAAGATCAGTTCACGCAGATCACTAAGCATGCTTTTCAACAATTAATTGCCGATAAGATCAACGAACGCCTGAAGGGTGCCATGACGCCGGAGCCGTCATTGACACCGGTGCGTGACGCTGAACTGGCCGCTACGGAGCTCTCCGCAGTCAGTGAACCATCGGTCGTCGAGATGGAGGCATTCCAGATCATCAGAGCAATCTTGCGGCCCATCGTGGCTCCTGCGCGTGTCGCAATACGGGACGCTGCCAGCTACTGCGCGATTCTGTTCGACGACAATAATCGCAGGCCGATCTGCCGGCTACGGTTCAACAACGAATCTCGGCTGGTCATTGGCCTCTTTGATGAAAACAAGGAAGAAGAGCGCATTCCGCTGAAGAGTCTTGATGACATCTTCGACCACTCCGACCGGCTACAGGCATGCGTCAGCTCATATCTTCAACCATCCGAAGGATGAAGATCTGAACACTCGGTGCCGGCTGCCGCTGTTGTACGCGGGGCCCGCTTTCCCAAACCGGCGAGGCGGTGGAATCGGCCACGCTAGGGCACCGCGGTCGGGCAAGCGCGGCCTACGTGGATGCTTCTGGTCGGTCATCCGCCCTGACGGGAAACCCTGTGCGACAGGGGGTGTTGGGTAGCGACAGACATCCCTGCCGCCAGCGTCGGCCTGGCCCCACCATCCCATTCCCGGAAAGTGCCGTAATCCACGCCGCAACCAGCCTTGTGGCGGTGGCACGGTCATTGCGCAACGGACAGCGAGCGCGGCGCCGCGGCTCGTTGTGCCACCAGCCAGCAATGGCTTGCCGGAGAATCCCGATGTACACCCGACCCCAATGCCAGACAGGGCAGGCCGCGCCGCGCCCATCCGCAATCCTGCACCGCTCGCGCCAGGCCATGGCGCTGCTGCGTGTGCTGGGCTTATGCGTCAACAGTGTCGCCTGCGCCCAGTCCGAAGCGCCGCAGGCTGCAGCGCCTGCCGTGCAGGCCGTGACGCCGGAACAGAAGTTTGCGCCCGGATACCTGGAGGCCGTTGCCACCGGTTATGACAATGGGTTGGCCTTGCGGGAGCCGGAAGGCCTCGCGCCGCTGAGGCCGCCGCGCGAGGCGCGCAGCGCGCCGGCGGCAGGCGCCGTGCCGGTTGCCATGCCAGCGGCGGTGCGGCCGCAGCCGGCGCGCTGACCTGGCGGGGCTCCCGGGAGCAGGGTGGCGAAACAAGTGGCGCAGTGCGGGCCTTTAGCGCCTGACCTGTTCCTGTTCGTCCCGCCCTGCCGACATGAAGTCGTTCGGGAAGGCTGGGTACTTGAGTTCAGCCTTGGGGTGACGCGGTCCAGTCTTCGATGCGCAGGCCCGGATACGTCGCAAAGTCGCGCACGTTGCGCGTGACCACTGTCAGATCCTCCGCAATGGCATGGGCGGCAATCAGCTTGTCCATGACATCTGCCTTGCGTTCGCGCGTGGCGGCACGAATCGGGCCGTAGGCGCGCGCGGCTTCGGCGTTCAGCGGCAGCACTGGGACCCGCGCGACCAGCCCTTGCAACGCGCGCCGCGCACCCTCCGGATTGCCAGAGACGGTTACACCGTATTCGAGTTCGGCCAGGGTAATCGCAGACAGCACCACATCGCCCTCGAAGCATTGAGCAAAGCGTTCGGCTACCTGGGGCGGCTGGTGCTTCATCAGGTAGATGCACATGTTGGTGTCGAACATATACCTGGCCATCAGAATCCCTCCCGCTCAGCCTGCTCCTGGTCGCCGCGGCCTTGTGCCATGAAGTCGGCCGGGAACGCGGCGAAGGCGTCGAGCAGGCCTGTCAGGCGCTGTCGCACGGGGCGGATCCGCAACTCATCGCCGATCCGCTCGATTTCCAGCTGCATATCGGTGTCGGGGTAGGCCAGTTCCGCGGGAATGCGCACCGCTTGGGAGTTTCCGTTACGGAAGATCCGGGTGAAATGCATTGTGGTTTCCATGTACATCCTTGTATGTACGAGCATAGCACCATCTAATCAGAAGTACATCTGCGTGTGTACGTCCATAATTCTCAATCTCGTCTGTCATTACCTACAATTCGTCACACTGGTAATTCCCCGCCCCATGGACATCGATCTCGCCCGCACCTTCCTGCAAGTCGTCCGCACCGGCAGCCTGCTGGCCGCGGCCGACAAGCTGCATGTCACCCAGACCGCCGTGACCGCGCGCATCAAGAGCCTGGAATCGCAGCTCAACTGCCGCCTGTTCGAGCGCAACAAGGCGGGCGCACGGCTGACGCCCGATGGTCAGCGCTTTCTCGGCTACGCCAGCCAGCTGGTGCAGACCTGGGAGGCGGCCTGCCGCGAGCTGCCGTTGCCGGCCGGGCTGGCCAGCCTGTTTCGTTTCGGCACGGAAATCAGCCTGGGCAGTCCGCTGGTGCTGCTGTGGACCACGCGCCTGCGCCAGCTGATGCCGGCGCAGGCGGTGCGGGCGGAGGTGGGGGAAGGGGCGGAGTTGCAGCGCAAGCTGCAGTCAGGCACGCTGGATGCGGCGCTGGTCTACCAGCCGGAGTACGCGCCCGGCATGCATGTCGAGGCGCTGATGGAAGAGAAGCTGATCCTGATCCGCTCAACGCAGCGCGACGGCGGCTATGTCTATGTCGACTGGGGACCGGAATTCCGCCGCCAGCATGACAGCGCGCTGCCGGAGCATGCGCGCGCCTCGCTGTACTTCAACCTGGGGCCGCTGGCGCTGCAGTACATCCTGCAGTTCGGTGGCAGCGGGTATTTCCGGACACGCGTGGTGCAAAGCTACCTGGACAGCGGGGTGCTGGCGCGCGTGGAAGGCGCGTCAGAGTTCTCTTATCCGGTATTCCTCGTCTGCGCCAGGGCCCCCGCAGGGCCGTCGCAGGATGCCGTGCGCATCCTGCGTGACATCGTGAGCGAAGAATCCGACTGGTCGCAGCGCTGGGACTTCCCGCAATAGCGCAAAGCGGTCAGATCCGGACCGGCACCAGTTGTCCCATCGGGCCGGGCACGGCCACCAGGCGCCATTGCCGCACGCGCCTCACCCGGCGGGGGGGGGGGGGGGGGGGGGGGGGGGGGGGGGGTGGGGGGGGGGGA
>NZ_JBYTEG010000022.1:97208-125391 GCF_058792255.1 Cupriavidus sp. CPT47-8839-RL05A
CACACCCCCCTCCCCCGGCGCCCCCCCCCCCCCCCCCGCGGCGCCCCCGGTTCCAGCCCGGCAAAGCGGCCATGCCGCTGCGCGCGTTCGAACACCGGCTCGGGCACCCGCGTCCCGATCAGCCAGGTGACGGTGCCTCCCAGTGCCACCAGTGCCAGCGCCAGGGCAATCCAGAGGACGGCTTCCATGTTCCCCGCTCCATCGAATAGGTATCTGTGCTTCCAGTATTGTGCAAAGCGTTCCGGCGGGTAAATGAAAGTTATTTCCACTTCATATCAATAAAATTGCATTCAAGCCGGCTTCTCCTTCAAACCTGGCCGTTCGGCTGCGGGAGGAAAAATCATCCTTTCCGACGAATCTCATAGACGCTGCACGGCAGACACTCAGCCGGTCACTCTCAAAAACACCAGGAGACCCCGCATGCAACGCCTGATCTTCGAAGCCGAACACGACGCCTTCCGCGAATCCGCCCGCCGCTTCTACCAGCGCGAGGTGGGGCCGCACGGCGAGCGCTGGCGCGAACAGGGCTGTGTGGACCGCGAAGTGTTCCGCAAGGCCGGCGAGCAGGGCTACCTGCTGATGTGGGCTGACGAGAAATACGGTGGCGCCGGCGTGGAGGACTTCCGCTATGAGCAGATCCTGATCGAGGAAAACGCGCGCCACGGCGACTCGGGCTTCTTCGGCACGCTGCACTCACGGCTGGTGGCGCCGTATATCGGCCGCATCGGCAACGAGGAACAACGCCAGCGCCTGCTGCCGGCGGCCGCGCGCGGCGAGTCGATCTTTGCCATTGCCATGACCGAGCCGCAGGCGGGCTCCGACCTGGCCGGCATGCGCACGCGTGCCGAGGACCATGGCGACCACTGGGTGCTGAACGGCGCCAAGACCTATATCTCGAACGGCCAGCTGGCCGACTACGTGGTGGTGGTCGCGCGCACCGATCCGGAGCGCAGCCATGGCCTTGGCCTCTTTATCGTCGAGCGCGGCATGCCCGGCTTCGAGCGCGGGCGCAAGCTGCGCAAGATGGGCCTGCACTCGCAGGACACCTCGGAGCTGTTCTTCGACAACGTCAAGGTGCCCAAGGCCAACGTGCTGGGCGAGCCCGGCCAGGGCTTCCGCTACCTGACGCGCCACCTGGCCGAAGAGCGGCTGATTGGCGCCTGCGGCTACATGGCGTCGGCGCAGGTGGCGTTCGACCTCACGCTGGACTATGTCAAGGAGCGCAAGGCCTTCGGCCGGGCCATCGGCACGTTCCAGAACTCGCGCTTCAAGCTGGCCGAGCTGCGGGCGCAGCTGGATGCGCTGCAGACCTTCGTCGACCAATGCGTGCTGCAGCACAACGCCGGCACGCTGACCGTGGAGACGGCGGCGTCGGCCAAGCTGCTCACGTCGGAACTGCAGGGGCGCATGGTCGACGAGGGCGTGCAGCTGCACGGTGGCGCCGGCTATATGGAGGAGTACCGCATCTGCCGCATGTACACCGACGCGCGCATCTCGCGCATCTACGCCGGCAGCAGCGAGATCATGAAGGAGATCATCGGCCGCAGCCTGGGGCTGGATGACCGCATGAAGGGGTAACCCGCCTGGCAGTGCAGACGGCACGGCCGGCAACGGCCGTGCCGTTTTTCATGGTTTTCCGATTGGCTGGGGTTTTCGCGCAGTTAAAGGCTTTGGTCAGCTTTATGAAAGCCGTTTGTAATGCGATTCGGTTTGAATGCGTGCGGGAGATCGTGTCCGGTGGCGTCTGATGCACCAGGACAGCAGGCGAGGGCGCACCAGGACAGCCACGCTTCGCGGCCGCATTGGCGGGATCAGGGTCGGATGAATATTTGCCGCCCTGGTGCACCGTTCGGCGAGCACGGTCGTTTACCGCAGACCGTTGTCGAACCGAGCCTGACTGACCGTGCCTTTTGTCTTTTCCCGTATTGCCGTAGGTGCCCTGCTGCTACTGGGGGTTCTGGCCCGGCCCGCGGCAGTCTTGGCCGCCGAAGGCCCCGCCGATCCGCTTCCTTCCGCTGATTCCGCAGATGCTGCCGGTCCTTGCGTGCCGCCGCCGGCGGGCGCGACGCTGACCCTGGCGCAGGCGCGCCTGGACGCACTGCGCTGCAACCGCGACATCATCGCCGCCCGCCGCGGCGTCGAAGCCAGCCAGGCGGACATACAGATCGCTTCGCAGCGGCCCAACCCGGTGCTGAGCCTGGGCGTGACCAACATCAATCCGCATGCCGGCATCGGCTCGGGCAACCTGCGCAGCAAGACCGTGGATTCCACCCTGCGCGTGGACCAGCTGATCGAGACCGCCAACAAGGGCGGCCTGCGCGTGGACGCCGCGCGCAAGGCCAGCGCGGCCGCCGGCGAAGTGGTGCAGGCGGTGGTGGCGCAGCAGAGCGCCGCGGCGGAGCAGGCTTTTTATGACGCGGTGGTCAGCCAGGAGCGCGTGGCGGTGCTCAAGGAGATGCTGGCGCTCTACGACCGCACGCGCCAGGCCAGCGAGACCCGCCTGAAGGCCGGCGACGTCTCGCGCGCCGACGTGACCAAGCTGCAGCTTGACGCGCTGCGCGCGCAGCGCGACATGCGCCAGGCTATGACCGACCACGCGCGCGACAAGGCCCAGCTGGCGCAGGCCATGGGCGTGCCCGGCACGCTTGCCGGCAACCGGCTGGTGCCGGACTGGCCGCCGCTGGATACCCCCGTGCCGCAGGTCGATCCCGACACATTGCAGCGCCGCCCCGACGTGACTGCCGCCGAGGCCCGCCTGGCCGCCGCCGCCGCCGCGCGCGACCTGGCGCGCGCCGGCCGCGTGCCCGACGTGACCGTCGGCGCGCAGGCCGAGCACTATCCGGTCTCGGCCACCAATACCAACGGCAGCGGCAACAGCTACGGCGTATTCCTGACGATCCCGCTGTACGTGCGCCACAGCAACGGCGGCGAGGCCCGCCGCGCCGAGGTGGACTACTACGCCGCGCTGGACGACCGCAACCGCGTGCTGCTGGAAGCCGGCAATGAGATGGAACGGCTGCGCAGCCAGCTCGAAGCCGCGCGCCAGTCACTGCGGCAGATGCGCGACGACGTGCTGCCCGCCGCCGAAAGCGTGGCCGGCAGCGCCGAGTTTGCCTACGGCAAGGGCGCCACCGGCGTGCTCGACCTGCTCGATGCCCGCCGCGCGCTGCGCCAGACCCGGCTCGATGCCGTCAGCGCCCAGGGCGATTACGCCAAGGCCCTGTCGGCCTACCGCGCGGCGCTGCAGACCTCCACGACCGGCACTGCGACGAGCTCGCGTCCCTGAACCGCAGTCCCAGCGAATCCAATGCACTCCCTCCTGTCACGCATGTCCCGCCGCATGTCTTCCGTCCATTTCCCCGCTGGCCTGCCCGCACGGCTTGCTGCCCTGTCCCTGTGCGCGCTGGCGCTGGCCGCCTGCGGCAAGTCTGAAGCGCCCAAGGCCGATGACGATCCCAAGGTCAGCGGCAATACCATCCAGTTCCCGGCCAGCGTGAAGACGCTGCCGGGCATCGCCGGCGAATCCGCCAGGACCGGCGGCGAGCGCATGCTGAGCCTGCCCGGCCGGCTGGTGTGGAACGAGGACAAGACCGTGCGCGTGTCGACGCCGTTTGCCGGCCGCGTCACCGAGATCCTGGTGCAGCCCGGTGCCACCGTGAAAGCGGGCCAGCCGCTGGCCAGCCTGACCTCGCCCGATTTCGGCGTGGCCCAGGCCGATGCGCGCAAGGCCGCCGCCGACAGCGCGGTCGCGGCCAAGGCGCTGGCACGGCAGCGCGAGCTGTACGGCGCCGGCATCATCGCGCAGAAGGAGCTGGAGCAGGCGCAGGCCGACGCCGCGCGCGCCGCGGCGGACCTGCAGCGCACCCAGGCGGCGCTGGCCCAGTACGGCGCGGCCGCGGGCGGCGCGGGCGCCTCAGGCATCGTAAACCAGCGCTTTGCGCTGCGCAGCCCGATCGACGGCCTGGTGGTCGAGCGCAACATCAACCTCGGCATGGAGCTGCGCCCCGACCAGCCGCCCGCCGCGCCGTTGTTCCTGGTGACCGATCCGACCACGCTGTGGGCACAGGTCGATGCGGGCGAGGCCGACCTGAGCCTGTTCAAGCCGGGCGTGGACGTGCAGCTCACCACCGCGGCCTGGCCCGGCGAGACCTTCTCCGGCACCGTGGTCAAGATCGCCGACTATGTCGATCCCACCGCGCGCAGCATCAAGGTGCGGCTGAACGTGCCCAACCCGGAGCGCCGCCTGAAGGCGGAGATGTTCGTCACCGCGAAGCTGCCGGCCGCGTCGTTCAAGGGCATCGCCGTGCCGTCCAAGGCCGTGTTCCTGGCCGACAACCGCAACTATGTGTTCGTGCGCACCGCCGCCAATACCTTCGAGCGCCGCCTGGTGCGCGTGGGCGTGACGCTGCCCGGCACCACCGAGCTGCTTGAAGGCGTGAAGGACGGCGAGACCGTGATCACCGACGGCAACCTCTACCTGCAGGACATCCTGCGCGATGCCACTGCCGTGAACGCGGCGCGTGCGTCCGAGAAGAAGTGAGGACGGCCGCCACATGATTTCGCGCATCGTCAGCTTTGCCCTGCACCAGAAGCTCTTTGTCTGGCTGGGCCTGCTTATCTTCGTCGGGGGCGGCCTGGCTGCATTCAAGAACCTGCCGATCGAAGCTTTCCCGGATGTCTCCGACATCCAGGTCAACGTCATCACGCTGTACCCGGGCCGCGCCGCCGAAGAGGTGGAGCGCCAGGTGACCATCCCCATTGAAACCGCGCTGGCCGGAACGCCCAACGCGGTGCGGGTGTTTTCGCATACGCAGTTCGGCCTGTCGTTCATGATGGTGACCTTCAACGACAAGGCCACCGACGTGACCGCGCGCCAGCAGATCCTGGAGCGCCTGCGCAGCGTGGACCTGCCCGACGGCGTGCATCCGGACCTGGCGCCGCTGTCCACCGCGATCGGCGAGATCTACCGCTTCCGCCTGACTGGCAAGGGCTATACCGCGCAAGAGCTGCGCACGCTGCAGGACTGGGTGGTGGAGAAAAACCTGCGCCAGGTGCCGGGCGTGGCCGACCTGGTCACCATCGGCGGCACCATCAAGCAGTACGAGGTCAATCCCAACCTGGCGCGCATGCGCGATGCCAAGATCTCGCTGTCGCAGCTGTTCACTGCGCTGCAGCGCGCCAACGCCAATGCCGGCGGCGGCGCCGTGGCGCACGGCCGGCAGCAGTTCCTGCTGCGCTCGCTGGGCAGCTTCCGCACCTCGGCCGATATCGCCAACGTGGTGGTGGCCGAGAACCAGGGCACCCCGATCCTGGTCAAGGACATCGCCGACGTGAGGGTCGGCAGCGCGCCGCCGCAAGGCCTGATGGGCCAGGACGACGAGGACGACATCGTCTCGGGCATCGTGGTGATGCGCAAGGGCGAGAACCCGTCGCTGGTGCTGGAGGCGCTGAAGAAGAGGATCGACCTGCTGGACGACCAGATCCTGCCCAAGGGCGTGAAGATCGTGCCGTACTACGACCGCTCCACGCTGATCGACAAGACCCTGCACACGGTGTTCGGCAACCTGGTC
Source organism: Cupriavidus sp. CPT47-8839-RL05A (assembly GCF_058792255.1). Lineage (NCBI taxonomy): Bacteria > Pseudomonadati > Pseudomonadota > Betaproteobacteria > Burkholderiales > Burkholderiaceae > Cupriavidus > Cupriavidus sp. CPT47-8839-RL05A. The sequence continues at coordinate 102,779 of NZ_JBYTEG010000022.1, forward strand.
GAGGGCGCGCTGCTGGTGATGGCGGTGCTGTACCTGTTCCTGGCCAACGTGCGCGCCGCGGCAATCGTGGCGCTGATCATCCCGCTGGCGCTGTTGTCAACCTTCATCGGCCTGACCTGGGTGGGCATTCCGGCCAACCTGTTGTCTCTGGGCGCGATGGACTTCGGTATCATCGTCGACGGCGCGGTGATCGTGGTCGAGAACATCTTCAAGCGGCTGGGCGAGCTCAAGGCGCAGCAGATCAAGGACAGCAAGGCGCGCCTGCATGCGATCCTGCAGGCCACCACGGAAGTGGGCCGTCCGACCGTGTTCTCGATGGTCATCATCATTGCGGCGCACATCCCGATCTTCACGCTGCAGCGGCACGAGGGCAAGATCTTCGCGCCGATGGCCTACACGGTCACGGGCGCGCTGATCGGCTCCCTGATCCTCTCGCTGACGCTGGTGCCGCTGCTGTGCCACCTGCTGCTCACCAAGAACATCGCGCACGACGACAACTTCATCGTGCGCCACTGCAAGCGGCTCTATGAGCCGATGCTGGCCTGGGCGCTGGACCACAAGAAACTGGTGGTAGGCTCGGCGCTGGGCCTGCTGGTAGTGACCGTGGGCGTGGGCAAGTTCCTCGGCAGCGAGTTCCTGCCCGAGCTGGACGAAGGCTCGATGTGGGTCAGCTTCGACCTGCCGGCATCGGTCTCGACCGACGAGGCGCGCGACCAGGCGCGGCTGCTGCGCAGCGTGATCCGCAAGACCCCGGAGGTCAATACCACCATCTCCAAGGTCGGCCGCCCCGACGACGGCACCGATCCCAAGCTGATCAACACCGTCGAGATCCTGGTCGACCTGAAGCCCGAGAAGCAATGGCGCGACGGCTTCAACAAGCGCGCCATCATCGGCGAGATCGACAAGAACCTGCGCCAGCTCCCCGGCATCGAGCCCAATTTCTCGCAGCCGGTGCGCGACAACATCCTGGAGAGCATCTCGCAGATCAAGGGCCAGATCGTGATCAAGGTGCAGAGCGACAGCCTGGAGCAGAACAAGAAGGTGGCCGACCAGATCCTGGCCAACGTGCAGACGGTCAAGGGCGTGATGCGCGCCTTTATCGACCGTGACGGCGAACTGCCGCAGTACGTGCTGGAGTTCGACCGGGCCCAGGCCGCGCGCTACGGCATCAACGTGGCCGACGTGCAGGACCTGATGGAAACCGCGCTGGCCGGCAAGGCCGCGACCGAGCTGTGGGAGGGCGAGAAGCACTTCAGCGTGGCCGTGCGCCTGAAGCCGTCGGAGCGCGCGCTGCCGAACCTGCCCAATATCTTCATGCAGACCGCGGACGGCGCGCAGGTGCCGCTGTCGCAGCTGGTGACCTTCCGCGCGGCATCCGGCGCGATGAACATCAGCCGCGAGAACGGCCAGCGCACCACCTCGATCGGCATCTTTATCCGCGACCGCGACATGGGCAGCGTGGTCAAGGACATGCAGAAGCTGGTGGCGAAAAACGTCAAGGCCGACGACGTCAAGATCAGCTGGTCGGGCGAGTTCGAGAACCAGGAGCGCGCCATGGCGCGGCTCTCGATCGTGGTGCCGCTGTCGGTGCTGGTGATCTTCCTGCTGCTGTTCAATGCGTTCAAGTCGTTCAAGAGCGCCACGCTGATCATCTCGAACATCCCGTTCGCGCTGATCGGCGGCGTGTTCGCGCTGTTCCTGACCGGCATCCCGCTGTCGGTGTCGGCGGCGATCGGCTTTATCGCGCTGTTTGGACAGGCGGTGCTCAATGGCGTGGTCATGGTGACTTACTTCAACCAGCTGCGCGATGAAGGCATGCCGGTGCGCCAGGCGGTGCTGACCGGCTCGATGGACCGGCTGCGCACGGTGCTGATGACCGCGCTGCTGGCCATGCTGGGTTTGTTCCCGATGGCGATCTCGCGCGCCATCGGCTCGGAGACGCAGCGCCCGCTGGCCATCGTCATCATCGGCGGGCTGATCACCGCCACCATGCTGACGCTGATCGTGCTGCCCACCTTGTATGAATGGATGGTGGGGCGCAACTGGCCGGACGAAGAGGGCGAAGCGCCTGACGAGAACCGGTTGACGCCGTCGATTCTGGGCTGACGGCCGCCCTGCTTGACTGGCAATTTGCGCCCCTCTCCCGCGCAGCGGGAGAGGGGCGCCTTGTTCTGCGGCACGCATGCTCGCCCGCCGTCGCACACATGACGCGCTGACCGCACCATCCCCCCTCAGCAACCAGGTGCATGCCCCGCCGCGTGCCTCGCCCGCATTGCAATGTCGGAATAGTCTGACGCGCCTTTCGGAACCGGACGCCTGCTTCCCATACCCCCCCGGGCCTACTCTGTACTTACGGCATGGCCAGCAGCATAGCCGCCGGCCTCTCATGCGTACCTTTACGCAATCACCCGGAAAGGAGATCGACATGTTGAAGAAATGGCTGACCGCAGCAGTGTGTTCGATGATGGTTGCCGCACCGGCGGGATTTGCGCTGGCGCAGATGACCGCACCAACAACCACGTCCGGAACGGCTGCAACCGGGGCAAGGGCAGACTATGACGCCGCGGTGAAGCAGGCTGATGCGGACTACAAGGCTGCCTCCGCCAAGTGCAATGGCATGAAGGACAACGCCAAGGACGTCTGCAAGGCCGAGGCCAAGCGCGACCGCGATGTGGCCAAGGCCCAGGCCGAAGCCCGCCGCGACGGCACGCAGAAGGCGACCGCCAAGGCCGAGAAGACCAAGGCTGACCGCGACTATGACGTAGCCAAGGAAATGTGCGACGACAAGAAGGGCAACGACAAGGACGTCTGCAAGAAGGACGCCAAGGCCGCCCATGAAAAGGCACTGATGGCTGCCAAGGTCGACAAGGCCGCGGCGACCGGCACCAGTGCCGACGTGGCCGAAACCCGCGCCGACGCGAAGAAGGACGCCACCGACGCCGCCTACAAGGCCGACAAGGAACGCTGCGACGCGATGTCGGGCGATGCCAAGGACAAGTGCCAGGCCGATGTGAAGGCCAAGTACGGCAAGTAAGCCTTCGCGGCATCCCGCCAGCATTGGCGGGCCACGCACCGCACCACCCGCAAGGGGACGCCTCCGATGGCGCCCCCTTGCCATCGGATGAAGGAGCACGAGATGAACTGGGACCAGATCGAAGGCAAATGGGAACAAGCGAAGGGCAAGATCAAGGAGAAGTGGGGCAAGCTGACCGACGACGACATCGCGCAGATCAACGGCAAGCGTGACCAGCTTGCCGGCCGCATCCAGGAGCGCTATGGCTACACCAAGGAGCGCGCCGAGGAAGAAATGAAGGAGTGGGAACGGGACACGCGCTGGTAAGCAGTGCGTGGCAGCAAGGCAAGGCGGGACGCCAGCGGGCGTCCCGCCTTGCTGTTTGCGTGCCGCGCGTGCTCGATACCCCGGCACCCCCGGAACGAGGGGGGCGCCGGCGCGTATCGCACAGCATTAAGCGCGGATTAGCTCTGAATGCAACCGAATGATGCACGCGCCACCCGCGCAGGGCATAACATGTCGCGTCGCCGACCCTGCCATCCGCCCGGCTTGCCTTCGCGCTCCGCATGTACGCAGCCTTGCCCGCCTTCGTCTCGTCGATCTTCCTCGGTTACGGCCTCTATGTGCTGGTGACCAAGGGCGTGACGCGCGTCTCCACTTCGTTCTTCCTGCTGTGCGTGACCACCTTCGCCTGGCAGGGCACGTGGGTGTTCCTGTTCCAGTCCTCGCATCCCGATGTGGCGCTGGTGCTGGCCCGGCTCGGCTACCTCTTCATCCTGTTCCTGCCGACCACGTTCTACCACTTCATCGCCGAAGTCACCGAGAGCCGCCGCGAGCGGCCGCTGCTGCTGGCCTCGTACGGACTGAGCCTGGTGCTGGCGGTGCTGCTGCTGACCACCGACCAGGTAGTCTCCGGCTACTACAGCTATTTCTTCGGCGACTATCCCAGGGCCGGCCCGCTGCATCCGCTGCACCTGGTGCAGACGGTGCTGGTGGCGCTGCGCAGCGCCTGGCTGCTGGTGGCGGCGCGGCGCAATGCGACAGCCGAACGCCGCAAGCGCTACAAGCTGTGCCTGGTGGCGGTGGCGCTCTATTCGCTGGCGGCGGTGGACTACGCCGTCAACTACGGCGCAGCGTTCTATCCGCCGGGCGTGGTGTTCGTGGCGGCAAGCCTGGGCATCCTGGCGGTCAGCGTGGTGCGCTACGACCTGATGCATCCGTATTCGCTGGCCGCCACCGTGGCGCACGAGGTGCGCACGCCGCTGGCGACCATCCGCATGCAGGCGCAGGAGCTGGCGCGCACCTGGCCGCAGGTGCTGCACGGCTACCGGCTGGCGGTCCAGCAGGGGCTGTGCGAGGACCGCATGCGGCCCGGCCAGCTTGAGCGCGTGTCGAGCCTGGTCGGCGCCATCACGCGGGAAGTCGATGGCACCAGCACCGTGATCGACATGGCGCTGGCCTCGGTCACGCTGGAGCGGCTGGACCGCAGCAGCTTTGCCCCGCACGGCATTGCCGACTGCGTGCATGCGGCGCTGGAGCGCTACCCGTTCCAGGGCGAGGAGCGCGGCTGCGTGCAGGTGCGCGGCATCGACGCGGGCTGGCGCTTTGTCGGCTCCGACACGCTGCTGGTCTACGTGCTGTTCAATCTGCTGAAGAACGCGCTGCATGCGATCCGCGCGGCCGGCGGCGGCCACATCGACATCACCGGCGCGACCGAGGGCCAGTACCACGTGATCCGCTTTCGCGACACCGGCCCGGGCATTGCGGCCGACGTCATGCCGCGCATCTTCGATCCGTTCTTCTCCACCAAGGCGCATGGCACCGGTGCCGGCCTCGGTCTGGCCTTCTGCCGGCGCGTGATCGAGACCTTCGGCGGGCGCATTGAGTGCGAGTCGGTGCCGGCCGTGCATACCACCTTTACCCTCAGCCTGCCGCGCTTCACCGCCATGGCCGACAGCCGGCTGCGCACCAGCACCGCCGGCTGAGCCACGGCCGGCGGTGCCGGATTCAGACCCGCGCGGGGTCAGCCGCGCCTGGCTCAGCTGGCCAGTGCCGGCAGCGCCAGTTCATATTCCCTGACCCGTTCGATGATGCCCGCCGGAAAGCGCGTGATGCGCTTTTGCCGGTCGGCGAAGACGATCTGCTGGTAGCCCAGCGACACCGGCTTGCCCCCCACGCAGAAGCGGAACAGCAGGTACGCCGAGCACTGTCGCACCTGGAAGGTGTTCAGGTAGCAATCCACGCGCTGGAACGGGAACGTCTCCTCGACATACTCCTGGTGCGCGCGCTTGGTCACGAAGACGCCGCCGGCGGCCAGCAGGTTGTCGTGGATGCATTCATGGAACCACCGCTCCCGGCAAATGCCCTGCCACTCGAAATAGCGGGCGAAGTAGGTGTTCATAAAGGCATTGGAATCCTTGAGATAGATGTCGATCGCATGGTGGAAGGTCTTGTGCGAAGCGGTCTCGAACGCGTCGGGCGCCAGTTGGGCCGCGCCGCGGTTCAGGATTTGGGGGATCACGTCTCGCATCAACATAAGTTGACTCCTTGAGATGGCTGCAAGCGGCAGCCACGCCTGCCCCCGGGAAGGTTGGGGCATGGTGGCATTCTGTCCGCTTGGGCAGTGGCAAGGTGGGCGCTGAAGTGGGGGTTGCGGCACGTTCCGGCGCGTGACGCCCGGGCGACAAAATCCCCGGAATGCACGCCCGGGCCTGGCAATACCGGAGCGGCATGGATCGGCGTTAACCCGAGTAGTCTAGGTTTATAGACTTTTATATAGTCGTCCGGCCAGGACGACTCCGGGCGGCCCTCGCATCGCCCTTTTCCCCGACATTCACCGGCGTTTCCCGACCTCCCTTGCCGCATGGCAGACACCACGTCCAGCGAACTCCTCGCGCGCAGCCGCCAGCCGGTCTACCTGCAGCTGGCCACCATCTTCCGCCGCCAGATCGAAAGCGGCGCCTGGCGCGAGGGTGAGCGCATCCCGTCGCTGGAAGAGCTGTGCCGCCAGTACGGCGTGGCGCGCATGACCATGCACCATGCCTTGTCGATGCTCGATGAAGAAGGGCTGGTGGCGCGCTCGCGCGGGCGCGGCACCTTCGTCAAGGCGCCGTGCCAGGCGCGGCGGCAGGTGTCGCTGTCGACCAGCTGGGACGAGGCGGTGGCGGTGGGCGCGCAACTGGACACCGAAGCGATGGTCGAATCCGCCGGCAACGTGCCGCTGCCCGCCGATCTCGGCATGCCGTGCCCCGGTGAGCGCGCCGCCGAATACCACTTCCTGCGCCGGCTGCACCGGCTGGAAGGGCGGCCGTTCGCGGTGGGCGAGGTCTATATCGAGGCCGGCGTCTTTGCGCGCGAGCCCGAGGCCTTCCGCCAGGGCGCCTCGGTGCCGGTGCTGGACCGCTTCCCCGGCCTGTCGGTCAGCACCGCGCGCCAGCGCCTGTCGATCGTCGCGGCCGGGGCCGAATCCGCCGCCGCGCTGGCGCTTGCCGTGGGCGCGCCGGTGGCTGAGCTGCGCCGCTTTGCCTGTGTCCCGGGCGAGCGCGGCGAACTGATCGTCTACTACGCACGCATCGAATTCCCGACCGAGTTTGTCTGCCTGGATTTCGACCTGCTGGCGGCGCGGCCGCCCGGCCTGACGCCCCCAGTGCAACCAATGCCAACCTGCTGACCCAGAACCTGAGCGGAACCCGAGACATGGAAACTACCCAACCGATGAACGGCGCCGAGAGCCTGGTCAAGACCCTGCTCGCCAACGGCGTGGACACCTGCTTTGCCAACCCGGGCACCAGCGAGATGCACTTCGTCGCGGCGCTGGACCGCATCCCGGGCATGCGCTGCGTGCTGGGCCTGTTCGAAGGCGTGGTCACCGGCGCGGCCGATGGCTATGCGCGCATGGCCGGCAAGCCCGCGGCCACGCTGCTGCATTGCGGCCCGGGGCTGGCCAACGGCCTGGCCAACCTGCACAACGCGCGCCGCGCGCAGACGCCGGTGGTCAACATCATCGGCGACCAGGCCACCTACCACCGGCCGCTGGACGCACCGCTGACCGCGGATACCGAAGGCTGGGCCCGTCCGGTCTCGGTGTGGACGCGCACGGCCACGCAGGCTGCGTCCGTCGGCGCCGATGCCTCGTCCGCGGTGCAGGCCGCATGCGCCGCGCCGGGCGGGGTCGCCAGCCTGATCCTGCCTTCCGATGTGTGCTGGGATGCGGGCGGCGTGGTGGCCGCGCCGCTGCCGCCGCTGGCGGTGCCCAAGGTCTCGCCCGACGCCGTGCAGCAGGCCGCGCGCGTGCTGCGCTCGGGCCAGCCCACGCTGGTGGTGCTGGGGGGCAGCGCGCTGCGCGAGGCGCCGCTGGCCGATGCGCACCGCATTGCCGCGGCCACCGGCGCCCGCCTGATCTCGCCCATGTCCAATGCGCGCGTGTCGCGCGGCAGCGGCCGCCTGGCGGTGGACCGCGTGCCATATTCGGGCGACGTCGCGCGCGACAAGCTGGCCGGCATCCGCAACGTGATCCTGGTCGGCGCACCGGCGCCGGTGACGTTCTTTGCCTACCCGGGCAAGTCGCCGCGCCCGTACCCGGAAGATGCCGTGATCCACGTGCTGGCACGCCCGGAGGAAGACCTTGCCGAAGCGCTGGCCCGCCTGGCCGACGAGGTGGGTGCACGCAATGCACCGCTGCCGGCTGCCGTAGCGCCCGCATCCGTTGAGCCCGCCCGCGGCGCGGTCACGTCCGAGGCGGTGGCACGTACGCTGACCGCCTTGCTGCCCGAACAGGCGATCGTGGTGGAAGAGAGCATCAGCTTCGGCCGCGCCTTCTATCCGGGCACGGTCCATGCGGCCCCGCACGACTGGCTGCAGCTGACCGGCGGCGCCATCGGCGAAGGCCTGCCGCTGGCCGTGGGCGCGGCGGTGGCGGCGCCAGACCGGCGCGTGGTGGCACTGCAGGCCGATGGCTCGGCCATGTACACGCTGCAGTCGCTGTGGACCATGGCGCGCGAGCAGCTCGACGTCACCGTGGTGCTGCTGGCCAACCGCAAGTACGCCATCCTGCTGGGCGAGCTGGCGGGGGTGGGGGCCAACCCGGGCAAGACCGCCCTGGACATGCTGGACATCGGCAATCCCGACCTGGACTGGGTCAAGCTGGCCAACGGCATGGGCGTGGAGGGCGCGCAGGCCAGCGACATGGAAAGTTTTGCCGACCTGTTCCGCATGGCCAATGCGCGCAAGGGGCCGTTTGTGATCGAACTGGTGATCTGAGCGCGGCGCTTTCCGCATTCAAAAATCCAGCCTTCGGCAGATGTGAATTGTTGCAATGCACAGACTGCGGCAAGCTCATTGCCGTGCCATGGAAGGCCCATGGCGGCACCATCAAAAGTGAAGGAGACTCCATGCCCCAACAAGAAGCGGCGGTGGGTCCGGACAAGGCTTATGCGGACCAGCTCGCCGCTGGCCAGTTCCGCATCCAGCATTGCCAGGACTGCAAGCGCCACGTGTTTTTCCCGCGCAATATCTGCCCGCACTGCGGCGGCGACACGCTCGCCTGGGTCGAGCCAAAGGGTACCGGCACGGTCTACTCCACCAGCGTGATCCGCCGCAAGCCGGATGCCGGCGGCGACTACAACGTGGTGCTGGTCGACCTGGATGAGGGCGTGCGCATGATGAGCCGTGTGGAAGGCATTGCGCCCGCCAGCGTGCGCATCGGCATGCGTGTGCAGGCGCGCGTGGCGCAGGGCAAGGAAGGCGAGGCCGCTCTCGTCGTGTTCGATCCGGTGGAGGGCTGAGGCCATGAGTTTGTCCAATTTGCGTGGCAGCGTCGCCATCGTCGGGGTCGGCCAGGCGGGCCTGGGCGAGGCCCACGGCAAGACTGAAATGGAAATCCTGGTGGAGGCCGCCAAGGCTGCCGTCAGGGATGCGGGCCTGTCGATGCGCGACATCGACGGCATCGCCACCGCCAGCGTCGGCGCCAGCATGTGGGTGATGCCGGTGGCCGAGTACCTTGGCATCAAGCCCAAGTTTGTCGACAGCACCATGATCGGCGGCTCCAGCTTTGTCTCGCACATGCTGCCGGCGATGATGGCGCTCGAATCGGGCCAGTGCGATGCGGTGCTGGTTTGCTACGGCAGCAACCAGCGCACCTCCACGGTTGGCCGCGCCGGCATCTCCAAGGTGCGCGCGGTGCTGGACCCGCAGCCGTATGAGCACCCGTACAGCCCGCTGCAGCCGATCACGTCATATGCACTCGCCGCGGCGCGCCATATGCACCAGTACGGCACCACGCGCGAGCACCTGGCCGAGGTCGCCGTGGCCGCGCGCAAGTGGGCGCAGCTGAATCCGGAAGCGATGATGCGGGACCCGCTCAGCATCGATGATGTGCTCAATGCGCGCATGGTGTCGGACCCGCTGTCAGTACGTGACTGCTGCCTGGTCACCGATGGTGCCGGCGCCTATGTGATGGTGCGTGCGGACCGCGCCAGGGATTTGGCCAGGCCGCCGGTCTATGTGCTGGGCAATGCCACGGCCACGTGGCACCGCCAGATCTCGTGCATGCCGGACCTGACCGTCACGGCCGCCAAGGAATCCGGCGAGCGCGCCTTCGCCATGGCGGGGCTCAAGCCGTCGGATGTCGACGTGGCTGAGCTCTATGATGCTTTCACCATCAATACGCTGCTGTTCCTGGAGGACCTGGGGTTCTGCGCCAAGGGGGAGGGCGGTCAGTTTGTCAGCGGTGGCGGCATTGCGCCGGGCGGGCGGTTGCCGGTGAACACCAATGGCGGTGGCTTGTCATGCGTGCATCCTGGGATGTACGGGATGTTCATTACCATTGAAGCGGTGCGGCAGTTGCGTGGGGAATGTGGGGAGCGGCAGGTGAGGGATGCTGAGGTTGCCGTTGTGCATGGGAATGGGGGGACGTTGTCGAGTCAGGCTACGGCGATTCTGGGGACTGCGGCGACGGTTTAAAGGGTGGCATTGGGGGGCTGGTTCGATGTTGTCGTAGGTCGACGGCCTTGTTCCGCCCTCCTGGGCGGGACAAAAGTGACTCGCCGGCTACGCCGGCGAAACAGCCACGCTTGCTAAGGACGATAAGCGACCGTATGGCGCCACGCTACCGCATGGCATACAACAACCCCAGCCCACCTCAATCCACCAACTCAGGCCACCCCTGCTCCCCCCCTAACCCAGGCAATAGTCGCACCACATACTCATGCAACCGCGACAACTCAAACGCAATCCCATCCGGAAACCCCTGCCTCCCACCGCGCTTGTCGATCAGCAGCTCAACCAGGAAAGCATGCAAAGCCGCCGGGTTGACAGATAGCGCAGCCAATTGGTTGCCGATGCGCGCATAGCGGCGGCATAGCTCCACGGGGCGCGCTTCGGCCGGCAGCGACGCCAGCCACCGTATGGCGACGTCTGTAAGCAAGGTATCTTCCGGCGAAGGCGGGCGCCGCACGCCGCTCCAGTCAGGCTCGGCGTGCACTGGCGGCGCGCCGTCCAGCACCTTCTTTGCTTCCTCAACGGTGACGAATTCAAAAGAGAGGGGTTCCATGCCGGCTCCGGGATCAGACCAACGCGCACCGCTGCGCATTAACGCGCATTCTAGCGATTACGGCGCTTCGCTGGCTATCTTGATAGCCATGCCAGCCTCGGCCTCCGTGCGCCTTCTTCGCTAGCGCCTGCCGGCCGCGCCAAACAGCGCGGGCATGAACGTGGCCGTCAGCGCGCGGGGCATCCGGTCTTCCATGCGGGGACGAGCGCGCCGTCGCGCGCGAAGCGGAACTGGCCGTCGAGGTAGCCCAGGCCGAACAGCGTCAGCACCTGCGTGTAGTAGCCGGGCGGCTCGCGCTGCGCCAGTTCGCGCGTGCGGCGCGCTTGCGCGCTGGCCTGGCCGGCGCGGCCGAGCGCGGCCAGGAAGGGCGCCACCGCGGCGGAGAAACCGCCGTTGCCTGCGTTGGGGCCGGGCTGGCCGGTCTGCGTATCGACGCGTTCGGGCGGGAAGCCCTTGGCCGCCACGTAGTCCGCCAGCGGTGTGAAGGTGCGCAGCAGCGCGGCGCGCTGGGGCTCGTCGCTGGCCAGCATGCCGGCCCACAGGTAGACGCGGATCGCGTTGTAGGCGCTTTCGGCGTGCGTTTGCGCATCGGGCAGGAAGCCACGCCCGGTCTCGTATTCCACCCAGTCCGGCGCGAAGCCGCGCGGTGCGGTGTCCAGCATCAGCCTGGCCGAACTGGCCACCAGTTGCTGCCAGGCCGGTTCATCGGGCAGCAGCGTGGCCAGCCGGCGCATGACCTGCATCGGCACATAGCTTGGGTTCAGGCGCCAGCGGCGCTCGCTCAGCTTGAACCCCTGCGCGCCGGGCAACACGGTGCGGCCCAGGCTCGGCAGCACCGCCGTTTCCTCGCGCAGGATGCGCCGGGCCATCAGCGTGCCGAGCGCGGTGAAGCGCCGCTCCTGCCAGAGCCGGCCGGCTTCCAGCAGGGTGTAGGCGAGCCACAGGTCGGCGTCCGAGGCCGGGTTGGCATCGATCACGCCCCAGCTGTCCGCGGCCTTGCCTGCCGATTTGGCCTGCTCCGGCGGCAGCCGTCCCCAGATCCAGGCCGGCAGGTGCGCGATCAGGTCGCCCTGGGCGAGGTTGTTCTCGGTCCAGGCAAGCAGCTTGTCGAAGCTGGCGCGGTCATTGGCCGCGAGGGCAAAGAACAGGCCGTAGGCCTGGCCTTCAGACACCGTGGCCTGGTTCTCGGTGCTGGCATCGATCACGCGGCCGTCGGCGCTCAGCAGGGTTCGCCTGAAGGCATCCCAGTCCGCCCACTTGCAGGCCGGGGCGCCGGCAGCCGTGGCGGCCAGCGAGGCACAGGCCAGCGTACCGGCGAGCAGCCATCGGGTCAGGCCCGTCAGCGTGCGCCGCATGTCAGCTCCCGTTGCGCCGTGCCGCCAGCTTGCCGGGCGTCCAGAACAGCGACAGCGCCACCACCAGCCCCGCCATCACCCCGGCGATCGCCATCAGGCCGGGGAAGGCCGAGACCCGCACCCAGATGGCCGTCGATGGCGGACACCGGCGCCACCGTCACGCGCAGCGACGGCAGGCCGGTCCACTTGCCCATATGCCCGAAAAGCACCGCGCGAGCCACATTTCCTCCGGGTCTAAAAAAAAGATTCAGGGGTGATATAAAAAGCAGAAACGCCGCCCCCTGGCAAGGGGGCGGCGTTTGCGGTTGGCAAACCGGCCGCTTCAGGCTGCCTGTTGGCGGCGCAGCGGCAACCGCCTCACCCGCAGGTTCCGTCGGCCGCGCACACGCCGCGCACCACCATCTCGCCCATGAAGCCCATGGAAGCCTGGTCGGCAATCGCGTCGCGCAGCGCATCCAGCGCGGCGTCATGGGGATCGCTGGCATTGCCGGCCTCCAGCGGCGTGTCATGCCAGCGCCGGGGTAAGGCAGCGGGGTCGATATCGACCCCGGCGCCTGCCGCCAGCGCGGCCAGCACCGCGGCTTCCGCTTCGGCCATGGCGTCGGCGGACAGGTCCCTGGCGCGCGCCTGCCCGAAACTGTCGAACGCCTGTTCCGGCGGCCCGCCAAACAGCTTCCACAAGGCCAGTTCGGTCAGCGGTGAGCAGTTCACGGTGCGCCCGCCCAGCACCAGGCCATGCAGCCGCAGGCGGTTCGGCTCGCCCTGCGCAAGCCCGCCCTCGCAGCGCACCATCAGCGCCCCGCCCGGCACCTCGGCCAGGCGGAATGCGCCCTTGGCATCGGTGGTTGCGTTGCGTACTTGCCCTTGCGCATCGCGCAACTGCACGGTGGCGCCTGCCAGCGCGGCGCCGACGGCAGCCGTGCCGCTCACTTCCGGCGCATGGCCATCCCCGCATGCTGCGACCGCCGCGACCCCGCATGCAAGCACGAGGTGGCGCCAGGATCGAAGGTCCTTGCCCATGGTTGCTCCGCCTAAGGTGCCAGGGTGGCCAGCTCGCGGCGCGAGCGGTTGAACAGGCCGCGCGCCAGCGGCGTCGGGCGGAAGTCGACGTCAAGCGCCGAGATCGTGATGAACTTGGCCAGGAAGGCCGGCGTCTCCGCGATCCGCGCCAGCGCTGCCGCTTCGGTCTCCGGTGCGCCCACGTCGATCGATACCGTGTTGTCGGCATTGCGCTTGTAGGCGGTGGTAAAGGAATCCACCGTGCCAGGCGTGGTCAGGCGCACGCCGGCAGGGGTTCCGCCGGCAGCGATCGGGTAGTTGATGCTCAGCGGGTGGGCCACCGGCAGCAATGGCTGGCCGGCTGCGCGCGTGGCTTCCAGGCTGGCAATCACGCGGGCCAGGAAGGCCCCGGCCTTGGGGAACGCGGCCACGGTGCTGCCGAAGCCGGTGCGTGCTTCGGTAAAGTCCACGCCAACGCTCAGCGCGATGCCGGGCACGCCGCGGCGCGCGGCGAACAGCACGTTCATCACCGTGCCCGAGTGCGGAATGGAGTCCGACAGGTTCTCGCCGAAATTGGCCCCGGAGACGACCAGGTCCGGCGTGAAGCTGCTTTCCGGCCCGACGATCTTCAGGCCCATGGCGGTGGCGTCAACCGGCGAGCCGCTGCCCAGGTAGTCCGGGTTGGTGGCATTGAGCGCGCCGCCTGCGACGAAGGTGGTCTTGACCCGGTGCACGCAGAAGGTGTCGGCGCTGCCGGCGAGCGGATCGACCACCAGCCGGGTGCGCCCGTCGGGCACGGCATAGGCAGCGCCCGAGCCGCTCTGGTTGCTGGCCGGCCCGACCGTGATGACGCGGTGGCCGGCGTCCTGCAGGGCCTTGCGGACCGCGGTGATGCCAGGTGCGGCGCAGCCGTCGTCATTGGTCAGCAGGATATTGAGCGCGTGCGCGGGGCTGGCCGCGGCGGCGAGTGCCGCGGCCGCGATACCGAGGGTAGCGAGCCGCAGGCGGGTGGGAAGTCGAAGCATGGGAACCTGTCTCCATTCTCTGGTGCGTGATGAAAGCCATGCACGGCCGCGCAGCGGCGCCGCCGGGCTTGATCGAAGCCGGGGCGACAGCGTCACGGCACCAGCAGGCCCCGTTCGCGCGCCAGCGTGATCGCCGTATCCTCGATCATGTCCTCCTGCCCGCCCACCAGCCGCTGCCGGCCGAGCTCGACCAGGATCTCGCGCGCGGGGATGCGGTACTTGGCCTCGGCGCGCTTGGCGAACAGCAGGAAGGACGAGTACACGCCGGCATAGCCCAGCGTGAGCGCGTCGCGGTCGATGCGGATGGGGTGGTCCATGATCGGCACCACCAGGTCTTCGGCCACGTCGGCGATGCGGTAGACGTCGACGCCGGTCTCGATGCCCATGCGCTCGCACACGGCCACCAGCACTTCCATCGGCGTATTGCCGGCACCGGCGCCCAGCCCGGCGGCGGCGGCGTCGATGCGGCTGGCGCCGCAGGCGATCGCGGCGAGCGAATTGGCCACGCCCATGGCAAGGTTGTGGTGGCCGTGGAAGCCCAGCTCGGTCTCGGGGCGCAGCGCCTGCCGCACGGCGCCCAGCTTCTCGGTGACGTCGTGCGGCAGCATGTGCCCGGCCGAGTCGGTGATATACAGGCAGTTGGCACCATAGCTTTCCATCAGCAGCGCCTGCTGCACCAGCGTCTGCACCGGTGCCATGTGCGCCATCATCAGGAAGCCCACGGTATCCATGCCCAGCTTGCGCGCCATGCCGATATGCTGCTCCGAGACATCGGCCTCGGTGCAGTGGGTGGCGACGCGGATGGTATGCACGCCGATCTCATGCGCCATGCGCAGGTGGTCGACGGTGCCGATGCCGGGCAGCAGCAGCGCGGAGACGCGCGCCTGCTTCAGTTCGCCCAGCACCGCGCGCAGGTATTCCTCGTCGCTGTGCGCGGGGAAGCCGTAGTTGACCGAGGCGCCGCCCAGGCCATCGCCGTGGGTGACCTCGATCAGCGGCACGCCGGCGGCGTCCAGCCCGCGGGCAATGCCTTTCATCTGTTCCAGCGAGATCTGGTGGCGCTTCGGGTGCATGCCGTCGCGCAGGGTCATGTCGTGCAGGGTGATGCGTTGGACCATGGCTGGCTCCTCAGGCGTTGGCGGTTTCTTGCGCGCTGCCGGCGCGCATGGCGGCGGCGATGCACTCGGCGGTGCGGGCCGCCGAGGCGGTCATGATGTCCAGGTTGCCGGCATACTTGGGCAGGTAGTCGCCCAGGCCCTCGACCTCCAGGAAGATCGACACGCGCTTGCCGTCGAACACGGGGCCGTTCTTCAGCGTGTAGCCGGGCACGTACTTGCGCACTTCGGCAATCATGTCGTGCACCGAGGCGGTAATCGCGGCAACGTCGGGCGCATCGTCGGTCAGGCAGTGGATGGTGTCGCGCATGATCAGCGGCGGCTCGGCCGGGTTGATCACGATGATGGCCTTGCCCTGGCGCGCGCCGCCCACGGCTTCGATCGCGCCCGCCGTGGTGCGCGTGAACTCCTCGATATTGCGGCGCGTGCCGGGCCCGACCGAGCGCGACGACACCGTTGCCACGATCTCGCCATAGGCCACCGGCTGCACGCGCGAAACCGCATACACCATGGGGATGGTGGCCTGCCCGCCGCACGTGACCATGTTGACGTTCATCTCGTTGCTGCCGATATGGGCGTCCAGGTTGACCGGCGGCACGCAGAACGGCCCGATCGCCGCCGGCGTCAGGTCGATCACGCGCACGCCGCGCGCGGTCAGCTTGGCCGAGTGCTCGGCGTGGGCGTAGGCGGAGGTGGCATCGAAGGCGATGCGGATATCGTCGGCCTCCAGGTGCGGCAGCAGGCCGTCGATGCCGTCGCTGGTGGTCTTCAGCCCCAGCTCGCGCGCGCGCGCCAGGCCTTCGGATGACGGCTCCACGCCGACCATCCAGACCGGTTCCAGGATGTCGCTGCGGCGCAGCTTGTAGAGCAGGTCGGTGCCGATATTGCCGGGCCCGATCAGGGCACATCGGATCTTGTTCATGGGGTCTCGCTTGGCAAAGTCAGGAAGTCAGGAAAGTCGTGGAAGTCAGCGGAACACGGCGCTGCAGCCGCCGATGCCGGTGATATGCATGGACAGCCGGTCGCCCGCCTGCACCGGAATCAGCGCCGCCAGCGAACCCGACAGGATGGTCTCGCCGGCCAGCAGCGGAATGCCGAAGCTGCCCAGGGTGTTGGCCAGCCACGCCACCGCGTCGGCGGGATGCCCCAGCGCGGCGCTGCCAAGCCCAGTGGCCACGCACTCGCCGTTTTTCTCAAGCGTCATCGCGCATGCGCCCAGGTCCAGCGCGTGCGGGCTGACGCGTTCCGCGCCGAGCACATAGACGCCGCAAGACGCGTTGTCGGCGACGGTGTCCTCGATGCGGATGCGCCAGTCCCGGATGCGCGAATCCACGATCTCGAAGCAGGCCGCCACCGCTTCGGTGGCGTCGAGCACATCGGCGCGCGTCACGCCCGGGCCGCGCAGGTCGCGCCGCAGGAAGAAGGCAATCTCGCCCTCGGCGCGCGGCTGGATCAGGGTATCGGTGGAGATGGGCTGCCCGGCGGCGTACTGCATGCTCTGCAGCAGGATGCCGAAGTCTGGCTGGTGCACGTCCAGCATCTGCTGCACGGCCGCGCTGGTCACGCCGATCTTCTTGCCGGTGACGCGGTCGCCGGCCGCCAGCCGGTGGGCGATAAAGCCTTGCTGGATGCGATAGGCAGCGTGGACGTCGAGCCCCAGTCCGCGGCCGCTGAGCGGCGGCACCGGCGCGCGCGTGACCAGCGCATGGTGGAGTTCATTGCTGAGCGTGGTGATCAGGTCGGCGTTCATGGCAGGGGAGGGTCGGGCCGCGCTGCCGCGGCGGCAGCGCGCCGCGGCAGTTCGGGTCAGGACAAAGGTCAGAACGAGTACTTGGCGTTGAAGGCCACGTAGTCGCGGTCAGCCAGCGGACGGTTGGCGATGTTGGGCCCGCCGATGAACGCGGCGTAGGTCAGGCTGAGCTCCAGGTTGTTCAGGTACTTGAAGGTCAGCCCCACGCTGGCGCGCTTGTCGCCATAGCCCATCAGCGTGCCGAAGGCGCCGGCCACCGCCGACTGGCCGCTGAACTGCTGAGCGTAGGTGAGTGGCACACTCATGTCCCAGCCATCGAACACATTGTTGTAGGTCAACGACCAGCCCACCTGGAACGCCGCCGAGTTGCGGGTGTTCGACAGCTTGCTGAAGCCCATCACCGGGTCCACGTCCAGCACGTGCAGGTAGGCGACTTCGCCCAGCAGCGTCTGCGAGTCGGCCAGGAAGGTCGGGCCCACCGAGTAGATCGCGGAGAGCTGG
The DNA here is from genome assembly GCF_058792255.1 of Cupriavidus sp. CPT47-8839-RL05A. Taxonomy (NCBI): domain Bacteria; kingdom Pseudomonadati; phylum Pseudomonadota; class Betaproteobacteria; order Burkholderiales; family Burkholderiaceae; genus Cupriavidus; species Cupriavidus sp. CPT47-8839-RL05A. Next base: position 120,086 of record NZ_JBYTEG010000022.1, read on the forward strand.
CCCTGCAGCGCCTTGCCGCGCGTCGCGGTGGGCGAGCCGGCCACGTCCACCAGCATCGGCACGCCGTCCTTGTAGCTGACTTCACCGGCGACGTTGGCGCCCAGCACCTGCGTGGAGAAGCTGGCGCCGGTCAGGTTGATGCCGCCGTAGAACTTCTGCTGGTACTGCAGCGTGGGAAAGAGCGAGGTGACCACGCTCGGGTTCTTGTCGTGATAGCGCAGCTGGTACAGCCCGATCTCGGTGCTGTCAAATACGCGGAAGCGCGCGCCCACGCCCCATTGCCCCCAGTCCGAGGGGCGGATATCCGGGCCGCGCGGGATGTTGAAGCCGGGCCCGATGATGAACTCCGCGCCCGGGCCGACCACGTCGGTGGAGCTGAAATAGCTGCCCGGTGCGAAGATCTGGTTCGGCTTGTAGGTGAACTGGTAATAGCCCATCACGCTGAATGCCGGCGTGACCTGCAGCTGCAGCGACGCCTGCGGCACCGGCAGCAGGATGTCCTTGACCTCGGCGCCCGGCACGAAAGCCTTGGTGGCATCGGCAGGCCCTTGCGCGCCGGCGATATTGGCGAAGAACAGGCTCTCGCCCCAGGCGACCACCTGGTTGCCCAGCTTGAAGCTCAGCTGCGTGCTGCCGATCGGCGCCGCGCCATAGACATAGGCATCGAGCAGTTGCGCGCGGTGCTCGTGATAGTCCTGCGCCGAGTTGGTGAACTGGTTGAACGGGCCGCTGTGGTTGACCGTGAACGGCGCATTGTTCGAGTTGGTGCCGCTGTAGGCCCAGTCCTGGAACACGCTGCCGCGCACCAGCGCGCCGAAGACGTCGTGCTTGAGATGCGCTTCGCCCAGCAGCGAGACGCGGTTGGCGATCATGTCGCCGCGCTTGAAGTTGCGGTTGCCATCGTCGCCGTTGATGTTGGCGGGGCTCAGCAGCGTGTTGCTCTGGTGGCCGGTGCGCACCGCCGCGCCGTAGGAGGCGGTGACGCTGTAGTCGAGCGTGGTGTCGTGGCCAAGGTCGATGGTGTCGCCGGCCCTCGCTGGCGTTGCAAGCAGCGCGGCCAGTGCCGCCGCGGCAGCGATTGGCCGCAGCCGGTTGCGGCGTTTCAGTGGGCCGAGTTGTGGATGGTGCATGGTGGTCTCCCCGTGGTGTCGGTGTTGGTTCATTGCCTGGCACTTCGAATGGCGCTCGCCTGGTCGCAAGCGTAGAGAGGGCCAGCCATGCACAAATCGGCAGAACGGACTAGGCGGTTTCCCTACAGGCGGGCCGCTCAGCCGCGATTGACCGAGGCCGCGTCGAGAAAGGCCGGGCGCTCGCCGCCGCCATCGATCACGAGATTGGCGCCCGACACGTACGACGCCTGCGGCGATGCCAGGAACAGGCACGCGCCGGCGATGTCGTCCGGATGCGCGAGCCGGCCCAGCGGCACCGTCGCGGCCATGGTGCGCAATGCCTCGGGGTCGCCGTAGTGCTGCTGCTGCGAGGTCTCGGTCAGCACCACGCCCGGGCTGACCGCGGCAACGCGCACCTTGGGCGCCCATTCCACCGCGAGCGTGCGCACCGCATTGAGGATGCCGGCCTTGGCGGCGCCATAGGCCGCCGTGCCGGGCGAAGGACGCAGCGCGCTGACGCTGCCGACGAACAGCTGCGTGCCGCCGCCGGCCTGTTGCTGCATGCGTGCATTGGCGCGCTGCGCGAGCTGCAGCGGCGCTACCAGGTTGAGCCGGATCACCGATTCCAGCAGCCGTGGCGAGGCCTCCGCAACCAGCGCGAACGGCGAGCCGCCGGCGTTGTGGATGACCACGTCGAGCGTCGGGCTGGCCTGCGCGATCTGCGCCAGCATGGCATCGACCTGTTCGATGTCGCGGATGTCCGCCGGGATGAAGCGGGCGCTGCGGCCATCCGCGGCCGGCACTTCGCTGTCGTCGGCGGGCGCGGTGCGGCCGCATACGAAGACCTGCGCGCCGGCGCGCAGGAAGGCCTCACTGATGGCGCGGCCGATGCCGCGCATGCCGCCCGTGACCAGCACGGTCTGGCCGGTGTAGTCGAATCCTGTCATGGGTCCCCCTTGATGCATGGAGCGCCCATCGTAGGAGAAGTGGCCGTCCGGATCGTAGTCCGAATGAACGATGCCCGCGCTGGCGGCGCTGCGCAATATGCTGGGCAAACCACGGGAGACGCCCTCATGTCCGCTACGTCACAGCACACGCCTTTGTCCCCACACCCGAACCTGCCGGTCGGGCGCTTCGTCACCACGTCAACGGGCCTGCGCCTGCACTGCCTGGACTCCGGCAGCGGCGAGCCGGTGGTGTTTATCCACGGCAGCGGGCCGGGCGCGAGCGGGCACAGCAACTTCCGCCACAACGCGCCGGCCTTCGCCGAGGCGGGCCTTCGCACCGTGGTGGTGGACCTGCCGGGGTATGGCCTGTCGTCCAAGCCGGACGATGTCGAGTACACCCTGGACTTCTTCGTCGCCGCGCTGCGTGAGCAGTTGCTGGCACTGGAGCTGCCGCGCTGCGTGCTGGTGGGCAATTCGCTTGGCGGCGCCATCGCGCTGAAGTACGCGCTGGACTTCCCGGAGCATGTCAGCCGCCTGGTGATGATGGCGCCCGGCGGCGTGGAGGAGCGGGAAACCTATTTCCAGATGGAGGGCATCCAGCGCATGGTGTCGCTGTTTACCGGCGGCCACATGAACCCGGACACCATGCGGCAGCTGCTGCAACTGCTGGTGCACGACGCCAGCCTGGTCACCGACGCGCTGGTCGAAGAGCGCATGGCGGTGTGCCGCGAGCAGCCGCGCGAGGTGCTGGCCACCATGAAAGTGCCCAACCTGACCGAGCGGCTGGGCGAGATCCGCTGCCCGGTGCTTGGCTTCTGGGGCACGGAAGACCAGTTCAATCCCGCCTCGGGCGCCACCAAATTCCTGGCCGGCTGCGCCGACGCGCGCTTCGTCATGATCAACCGCTGCGGCCACTGGGTGATGGTCGAGCACGCCGCTTATTTCAACCGTGAATGTCTCGGCTTCCTGGCGGATACCGCCCAGGGCGGGGCGGCATAATTGGCTCGCACGTCCACACAAGAAGACCCAGGAGACATCATGGAATACCCGTATAGCCTGTTCGACCTGCGCGGCAAGGTTGCCGCCATCACCGGTGCCGCGCGCGGCATCGGCGCGGAAACCGCCCGCGTGCTGGCGGCGGCCGGCGCGAAGGTCGCGGTACTAGACGTGCTGGAAGCCGACGGCAAGGCCACCGCGGAAGCGATCTGCGCCGAAGGCGGCGAGGCCGCGTTCTGGAAGCTCGACGTCACCAGCGAAAGCGACGTGAAGCGCGTGTTCGCGGAGATCGCGGCGCGCTTCGGCGGCCTCGGCATCCTGGTGAACAACGCCGGCATCGAAGGGCCCAATGCGCCGACCCATGAGCTCGCGCTGGAGCAATGGCAGCAGGTCATGGCCGTGAACGTGACCGGCACCTTCCTGTGCACCAAGCACGCCATCGGTCACATGGAGCGCGCCGGCGGCGGCGCCATTGTCAACGTGTCGTCGATGTACGGCATCGCCGGCGGGCCGGACGTGCCGCCTTATCACGCATCCAAGGCCGCGGTGCGGATGATGGCCAAGACCGATGCCATGCTCTATGCCGGCAAGGGGATTCGCGCAAACTCGATCCATCCCGGCTATATCCGCACGCCGATGCTCGAGCACGTGGCCCAGGCCTCGGGGCAGGGCGAGGCGCTGTTCGACTACCTGGGCGGGCAGACCCCCGCGGGCAAGGTGGGCCAGCCGCGCGACATCGCCGCGGGCATCCTGTACCTGGTGTCCGACGCCGGACGCTATGTCACCGGCGCCGAGCTGGTGATCGACGGCGGCTACACCGCACGCTAGAACCACCAGACAAGGAGAATCCCCATGCCCGATAGCGCCGCAATGAAAGCCACGCTGCTCGCCTATGCCGAGCGCTTCAATGCCGGTGACGCGCAGGGCGTTGCCGCGCTCTACGCCGACGATGCCACCGTCGAAGACCCGGTCGGCGCGCAGCCGATCGCCGGCAAGCCGGCCATCCTGGCCTTCTACCAGCACACCACCGCGCTGGGCGCGCGCCTGGAGGTGGTGGCGCCGCCGCGCGGCTCGCACGGCGACGCCGCCGCGCTGACCTTTGCCGTGCACGCGCGTCTGGAAGGGCGGCCGGCCCGCATCGACGTGACCGACATCATGACGTTCGGCGCAGACGGCCGCATCCGCAGCATGCGCGCCCACTGGGGGCCGGACGACGTGCATTTCCTGTAGGCCCGCCGCGCCCATGGCCCGCCACACCCGCGAGGATGCCGCCGTCACGCGGACGCGCATCCTGGCCAGCGCGCTGCAACTGATCCGGCACCGCGGCCTGCATTGCGTCACCGTGGACGATGTGGCCCGCGCCATCGGCATGACGCGCGGGGCGGTCTACGGGCATTTCCATTCCCGCACCGAGCTGCTCGGCGCGCTGCTGTCGTGCGCCGAAGCCGACTTCGCCGCCCGCCTCGCGCCGCTGGCGCAGGGCCGCGCCGGCAGCGGACCAGGCGCGCTGGAGCAGGCGCTGGCCGCCTTGCTCCATGGCGATGACCTGGCGCGCCATGTCAGCCTGCTGGCGGCGCTGCTGCAGCACAAGTGCGGCGACGACTGCGAGCTTTGCCCGCTGCGCGCCCGCGTGCTGGCGGGCGTCGAGACCCTGCGCGCGACCTTTGCAGACCTGCTGCCGGCCCCCGGCCTGGCCAGCCTGCTGGTGGCGCACCTGTGGGGCCTGCTGAGCGCGCACGCCATGCACCTGGCGCCGTCTGGCCTGTCCGGCTGTGCCGCGGCGCTGGCCGGGCTGTATCAAGGGCCCGATGTGCCGCAGCATCCGTCCCTGTCCACCATCCCCTCCTGTCGATCCGACGCCACTTTCGATCCGGCGCTGCTGCGGGATACCCCTTAGTCTGCTCGGACGAAGCGTTTCGGGCCGGCGCTGACTACGATGCTTTCAAAAGCATGGAAACCCAGCAAGGGTGCGGAGGAGACAGCATGAAGCGGCTCGGATTTCGTTGGGCGGCGGGCCTGGCCGGGGCCGGCGCCGCGATGGGCGCGGCCTGGGCGATTGCCGTGGGCGGCGACCTTGCCACCGCGCATGGCAGCCAGGACGAGATGCCCGCTGTCAGCGCGGCCTCCGCCGACGCGGCGCAAGACCACTGCAACGACGCCTGCGTGCGCAGCCGCGGCACCGCGGCGTTGGTGGTGCTAAGCCAGAGACCTCCGCATTGACCTGTCGGTCGCGCCGCCTCTTCCGGTGTCGCCA
>NZ_JBYTEG010000022.1:125401-129586 GCF_058792255.1 Cupriavidus sp. CPT47-8839-RL05A
CCCCCCCTCCCCCCCCCCCCCCCCCCCCGGGCCAGTCCCTAATCGCCGAAATAGCGATCTGCAACCTCAGTCGATCAGGAAGCGTTGCGTCAGCAGCGCCCAATAGGCCGCGCCGATGGCGACGTTGTCGTCGTTGAAGTCGTAGCCGGGGTTGTGCACCATGCAGGCGCCTGCGCTGTCTCCATCGCCGTTGCCGATCAGCAGATAGCTGCCGGGGCAGCGCTCCAGCATGAAGGCGAAGTCCTCGCTGCCGGGCAGCGCCGGGCCTTGCGGCACGACCTTGTCCGGCCCAAGCAAGGCGAGCGCCGTCTGGCGCGCGAATTCCGTCTCTTCCGGAGTGTTGACGAGCACCGCATAGCCTTGCCGGTAATCGATCTCGGCGCGCACGCCGTAGCTTTCCGCCTGGGCCTGCACCAGGGCCTTGATGCGCCGCTCCAGGGTGGCACGCACGTCGCGGTCGAGCGCCCGCACGCTGATTTCCAGCGTGGCTTCCTGCGGGATCACGTTGTTGGCCTTGCCGGCATGCATGGCGCCGACCGTTACCACCGCCATCTGCAGCGGGTCGACGTTGCGCGAGACCACGGTCTGCAGGGCCAGCACGATGCCGGCGGCGGCCACCAGCGGATCGGCTGCCCGGTGCGGCAGCGCGCCGTGGCCGCCCACGCCTCTGACCGTGACGGTGGCGTAGTCCGACGAAGCCATGGTGGGACCGTCGCGCAGCACCAGCCGTCCCTGCGTGATGCCAGGCATATTGTGCATGGCGAAGACGGCGTCGCAGGGATACTTCTCGAACAGCCCGTCCTGGATCATGCGCACGGCGCCGCCCATGCCTTCCTCGGCCGGCTGGAAAATCAGGTTTAGCGTGCCGGAGAACTGCGCTTCCTGCGCCAGGTATTCCGCGGCGCAAAGCAGCATGGCGGTGTGCCCATCGTGCCCGCAGGCATGCATGACGCCGGCATGGCTGCTGGAGTAGGGCAGGCCGGTCGCCTCGCCGATCGGCAGGGCGTCCATGTCGGCGCGCAGGCCGAGCCGGCGCGTGCCGCTGCCGCGCCGCAGCCTGCCCACCACGCCGGTGCCGCCCAGCCCGCGCTCCACGTCGTAGCCCCATTGGGCGAGGCGCTCGGCCACAGCGTCGCTGGTGCGGTGCTCCTGGAAGCCAAGTTCCGGATGCTGGTGAATGTCGCGGCGCAGCGCAACGAACTTGTCCGCGCGGGAGCGCAGCGATTCCAGGATGGCGTGCATGGGATTTCTCTCCTCTCTATATGCGATGGCATTGGCGTTGCGTCATTGCGGCTGCAGCCCGATGGCCTTGGCCAGGCCGCGGTAGCGCGCCGTCTCGCCTTCGTAGAAGCGGGCCGCCTCCTGCAGCGTCATCGGCGTGGCCACGGTCTGCATCTGGGCTTCCAGCCCGGCGCGCACGCCGGGATCCTTGAGGACATTGCCGAGCGCCAGGTTCAGGCGCTGCACCACCTCGGGCGGGGTTCCCTTCTTCACCATGAAGCCGGTCCAGATCGTGAAGGCGAAGTTCTTCAGCAGCTTGCCTTCGCCGATGGTGGGCACATTGGGCAACAGCGGCGCCCGGGTGGCGCCCGCGGTGGCGAGCAGTTTCAGCCGTCCCTGCTGGGCCATCGCGCCGAGCGCGGCGTTGAACGGCACGATGGCGAAGTCGAGCTGGCCGCCGCCGAGGTCCTGTACCAGCGGCGCCGCGCCCTTGTAAGGGACGTGGGTCATCCTGGTGCCGGTGAGCTGCTGCATGTGCTCGACCAGGATGTGGTACAGCGAGCCCACTCCCACGCTGCCGTAAGACAGCGGCTTGTCCTTGCGGCTGCGCGCCAGGGCGATCAGTTCGTCCGCGGAGTTGGCTTCCAGGTCCTTGCGTGCGATCAGTGCCAGCACCGCGGTGGAAATCGGCTGCACCAGCTGGAAGTCCTCCGCCTGCAGCTTGACCGCGGCATTGGCCAGCGGAGACAGGATCACTTCGTTGGGAGAGCCCTGGAACAGGTAGTAGCCGTCGCCCGGCGCCGACAGCACCTTCTGCGCGCCGATGGCGCCGCTGACGCCGCCCAGGTTCTCCACCAGCACGGTCTGGCCGAGCTGCTTGCCGACGGGCTGGCTCAGCACGCGGGCGATGGCGTCGGAGGCGCCGCCGGCGGGATAGGGCACCATCAGTGCGATCGGCTTGGCGGGATAGGACGCCCCGGTCGCCCCCGCGGCTGCGGTCGCGCCGGCCGCGCCGGCGCAGATCGGGCTGGCCAGCACGGCGGCAAGCAGGCCGCCAGTCAGCCTCGTCAGCGGGCGGCGCAGGCATTGTGTGAGGGTCATCGTCGTCTCCTGATCATGGATGCCGCGTCTGTCTTGTTGCCCCGGCGGGACGCACGGCTGGCAGCCATGTTAGGAAGGTGGCAACCTGATGTCCAATGCATCATTTTTCTCATTATCATTACAAGATTGCATGCGAGGACGGCGATGAACCTGATTCAGCTCAAGCACCTGATCGCGTTGGCGGAGACCGGCTCGTTCAGCCAGGCCGCCGCGCGGCTGCATCTGACGCAGCCGGCACTCAGCCGCAGCATCCAGGCCCTGGAAGCGGAGCTGGGCATGCCACTGGTAGACCGCATCGGCAAGCGCAACGAACTGACGCCGTTCGGGCAGCTGGCGCTGGAAAGGGCACGGCGCATCGCCTTCGAGGCTGGCGAGCTCAGGCAGAGCGCGCTGGCGTTGCAGGCCGGCCAGGCGGGCACGCTGCGCATCGGCCTGGGATCCGGGCCGGGCGCCATGCTGATGACGCCGTTGCTGGTGCATATGGCCAGGCACCATCCCAGGGTCAGGCTGACCATTTCGCGCGGCGCGACCAATCTGCAGCTTCAGCAGCTACGCGCCCGCGCGCTTGACGGCGTGGTCATCGATCTGCGCTCGCTAGTGCCGGGCCCCGACCTGCGCGTGGAGCGGCTGCCGGACCTGCGCGCCGGCTTCATGTGCCGCAGCGGCCATCCGTTGTGCAAGCTGCGCCGCGTGAGCTTCGACGATCTGCTGGCCTATCCGATCGCTTCCAGCCCCCTGTCGGACGAGGTGGCGCGCATCCTGATCGCCCACTTCGGGCCACGCGCGCATCCCGACCAGATGGTCACGCTGCGCTGCGAGGAGATCTCCAGCCTGGTGGAAGCCGCCCGCATCACCGATGCGGTGTTCCTCGGCATCATCGCCGCCGCGCGCGAGCCCATGGCAAGCGGGGAACTGGTGGAGCTGGCATTGACGCCGCCCTTGCACACCAGCGCGCAGTTCGCGCTGATCACCTTGCAGGGACGGACCGAGACGCCCGCAATGGAGATGCTGCGGGCATTCATGGCGGAGAGGATGCGGGAGTAGCGGCGCTCCCGCCCGCGCGTACAGGCAATGACCGCTCAGCGCAGGCCAGCCTGCCGTTGCGCATTCAGCGCTTCCGCGCGCGCCTTGACGTCGCGTGCCACCTGGTCGAACCCCTGCTTCACCCAGGCACCGTGCTCGCGCATGATGGTCTCCGCATTCAGTCCAAGGAACAGGTCAGTGGTGAAGTAGCGGGTGCGCCCGGGCCCGATGGCTTCCAGGTACTGGTCGCGCCGGGCGGCATCCTTGTTCTCGTCGGTGGGGCGCTGCTCCCACGAGAGCAGGCGTTCCGGCTCCCACGCCACCAGGTACTCGTTGACCGGGATGACCTGGTCAGTGCCGGGGATGCGCACCTGCATGTACACCATGTCGCCGAGCCGGCCGGTGGTCTCCAGCCCAGGGCAGAACGCATTCCATTCCGCGTAGCGCGCAAAGTCGGTCAGCACTTCCCACACCAGCGCTACCGGCGCGTCGATCTCCACCTGGATCGACGTCACGAGATTCTCTGCTTTGGCCATCGGCCCCTCCTTCATGAAAGTCATTGGGAAGGGACACACTAGAGCCGTGTGACTGCGGTTCGCATACCCCGAACGGACGAGTCCGGGTGGACGAAGGCGATGTTGTCGAGGTCAGGCAGATTGAGGCTTGCCCCGAGCGCGTTGTCCGGCGGCGGCGACGCGCGGCGGGGTCTCAGTCTCCAACTGCTGTGAGCTTGGTGCCGGCCATCCGGGATGGCTGGCATTTTTTTTGGTGCGCCCGGCAGGGCGCACCTACTTGGGGGTGGAAGTCCCCTACACACCCGGCAAGGGGAAGTGTTAGCCA
>NZ_JBYTEG010000023.1:0-114260 GCF_058792255.1 Cupriavidus sp. CPT47-8839-RL05A
CAAAAGACACTGCCAGCCAGTCTAGTTGTGTTACCCATGTCCCCGAACAGGTGTTACCTATGTCCCCGGTCTATACAGGCTGGCGCCGGGGGCTGGGCATCACGGCGCTGCGCGGGAACAGCAGGTGGCCTGGCGGGGCGCGTGTCCCCGCGAAAGACCAGCTTCTGCCGGGTGCCGTGCTGCTTGTTGGCCATGATGGCGGGATGGGTGGATGGACGAGGCCGGGCCCCGTCAGGCGCTCAGTGCTTGTGTTCGCCGTGGCCGCCGCTCGCGCCGGCGGCAGCGGGCACCATGTCGCGCACTTCGGCCGTGACCTTCTGCTCGATCACCTTGCCGCCCTGCTCGATCTTCAGCGTGATGGGCACGGTGTCGCCCTTCTTGAGCTGCGACTTCAGGTCCATCAGCATCACGTGGTAGCCGCCCGGCTTCAGCTCGACGTCCTTCATCATTGGCAGGTCCAGCGACTTGACCTGGCGCATGCGCATCACGTTGCCTTCCATCTTCATCTCGTGCAGCTCGGCCGCGGCCACCGGCGACGACACGCCGACCAGCTTCGCGTTGTCGTGCGCGTGCAGCACCATGAAGGCGCCGGAGGCAGTCTGGGTCGGCACCGTGCCGCGCACCCAGGCGTTGCTGACATCGACCTGGGCCAGCGCGGCGCCGGACGCCAGCGCGGCGGCGAGGGCGACCGATGCGGCCAGGGTGGCCGAGCGGAATTTGGCTTGCATGAAAGGCTCTCCTGAAAGCAAACATTAGACCATGGCGATGCCCGCCCGTGCATGCCCCAGGCAACCCCGCCATGCGGCGCACAGCCGGCTAGTCTGGCAGCCCGACCGGCGCGGCGCCAATGCGGCAAGGTGTCGCACGCACCGGTGCCCCGCGGCCGCATTGATACACTCGCGCCATGACCACCGCCGCAGCCGTGACCCGCTTGCCCGACCTCCCCTTCCTGTCGCCACTGCCGGCGGGCACCTCCGCCCGCCATGGCCAGGTGACGCTGCGCCGGCTGTTCTGGCTGCGCTGGGCATTGCTGGCGGGACAGGCGCTGACCGTGCTGAGCTGCGAGCCCATCGCCGGCATCCGCCTGCCCTACGGGCCGCTGCTGGTGGTGTTCGGCCTGCAGGCGCTGTTCAACCTGCTGACCGGCCTGCGCCTGCGCCAGCACACGCGGCGCAACAGCGCCCCCGGCGAGGCCGAGCTGATGGGCCAGCTGCTGGTGGACCTGACCGCGCTGTCGGCCATCCTGTTCTATACCGGCGGCGCGACCAACCCCTTTGTCTCGTTCTACCTGCCGGGGCTGGCCATTGCCGCCGCCATCCTGCCGTGGCGCCAGGTGATCGCGCTGGCGCTGTACGCGCTCGCCTGCTACACGCTGCTGCTGTTCGAATATGTGCCGCTGGACCTGCACAACCCGGACAACGCGGTGAACTACCACCTGGCCGGCATGTGGCTGAACTTCGTCGCCAGCGCGGTGATGATCGCGCTGTTCGTGGCGCGCCTGTCCGGCGTGCTGCGCCAGCGCGAGGCGCAGCTGAACCTGGCACGCGAGCAGCTGCTGCGCGAGGCGCGCGTGGAAGACCTGAACGGCCAGGCCGCCGCGGTCGCGCATGAGATCGGCACGCCGCTGGCCACGCTGGCGGTCATCGCCGGCGAGCTGCGTGCCGATGCCTCCGACGCGGGCCGCGGCACCTCCGCAATCAACAGCTACCTGCCCGACCTGCAGACCATGGAGCAGCAGCTGGCGCTGTGCCGCACCACGCTCGCGCGCCTGCGCGAAGACCCGGCCACGCTGGCGCCGCAGCGCATCGACGGCTGGCTGCCGGCCTTTGCCGAGCGCTGGCAGCTGCGCCACCCCAACGCCAGCCTGCAGGCCAGCGCCACGCCGGGCGCCGGCGCGCAGGCGGTGGAAACCGCGCGCGTGGGCCAGATCCTGACCATCCTGCTGGATAACGCCGCGCGCAGCCAGCAAGCCGCCGGCCGCGGCCAGGAGCCGCTGCAGCTGCAGATCGCCATGGCGCCCGGCAATACCGCGCCGTGGCTGTCGTTCCGCATCGCCGACCACGGCGACGGCATTCCCGAGATGCTGCGCGGCCAGCTGGGCGAAACCCCGGTGGCCAGCCAGCACGGCGGCCAGGGCATCGGCCTGTACCTGGCGCAAAGCGCCGCCCGGCAGATGGGCGGCGAGCTGGCCTGGCATGACCGCGCCGGCGGCGGCACCGTTGCCGAGCTGCGCCTGCCCGCGCTGTCCACCCTTTCCGCATCCGCCGCCGCCACGGCACCACGAACCCCATGACCGACACCCTCACCCCGGTACCCGAAGCCACCGCACCGGCTGGCACGCCCTTCCTGGTCATCGACGACGACGAAGTCTTTGCCGGCACCCTGGCCCGCGCGCTCACGCGACGCGGCTATGCCGTGCAGGTGGCGCACGACGGCCGCACCGCACTGGCGCTGGCATCACGCATCGAGTTTGCCTATGTCACGCTGGACCTGCACCTGGAGCCGCCGCCGGACGCCGGCAGCACCGTGCCCGCCGAATCGGGGCTGCAGCTGGTGTCGCCGCTGCGCCAGGCGTTGCCGGACGCACGCATCCTGATCCTGACCGGCTACGCCAGCATCGCCACCGCGGTGGCGGCGGTCAAGCAAGGCGCGGACGAATACCTGGCCAAGCCGGCCAATGTCGATTCGATCCTGACCGCGCTGATGGCGGGCGTGTCCGAAGATGCGGCGCAGGCCGCGCTGGAAGAGCCGGTGCCGCTGTCGGTGGCGCGGCTGGAATGGGAGCATATCCAGCGCGTGCTGGCCGAGCATGACGGCAATATCTCCGCCACGGCACGGGCGCTGAACATGCACCGGCGCACCTTGCAGCGCAAGCTGGGCAAGCGGCCGGTGTCGCGGTAATTGCCGCGGCGATAAGCGAAAAGGCCGCGCCTGTGCGCGGCCTTTCACATGCCCAATGGCAAGCGCCATCCAGGTTACAGGCGCAGCTGGACATAGTCCCAGTCCAGGCCCTCGGCGCTGTCCTGTGGCGTGCTGCCTTGTGCGATGCGCATGGCGTCGCCGGCATGGCGGTCTGCCAGCGTGAACAGCGCGCCCGAGTCCAGCGCCAGCGCCGCCGCCGCGGCAGCGGCCGCACCGACCGTGCCCGATTGCGCGGCTTCGGCAGCCGGAATGGCCGGACGCACACACAGGAACGCGGTTGCCGCCGCCAGTGCGGCCAGCAGTCCGCCCGTGGCGAGCACTACGCGCCGGGTCTTGTAGTTGACCATCTGATTTCTCCTGCCAGTGAGTTGATGGGGATGCGGTGGCTCCCGCACCGGTCAATCGACCGTCAAGGTGCGCAAGGGTCGCATCGGCCGGCAGGGGCGCGCCAGCGGGCTTACCAATGCTTACGATGGTTACCGGGGTGTGGCAGGTGGAAACGCATGGACATGAAATACGTCCCGTGCGGGTGATGGGCATGTGAGGCCTTCGCGCACGGTGGTTTTTGGCTTGGTGCCATTACGGTTGGGTGTCGCGCTTGGCACCCATCCAAAAATCACGAGCTCCCGAATACCCACAAAAAAGGCGCACCACGGTGCGCCTTGCATCGTATCCCGGCCCCTTTACAGGACGTAACGCGACAGATCCTCGTTCCCGGCCAGATCCCCAAGCCGCTCGTCAACATATGCCGCATCGATCGTCACAGTCTCGCCCGACGACCTGGTGGCGTGGAAAGACAGGTCCTCCAGCAGCCGCTCCATCACCGTGTACAGGCGCCGCGCGCCGATGTTCTCGACCTTCTCGTTGACCGAGAAGGCGATCTCGGCCAGCCGGCGGATACCGTCCGGCGCGAACACCAGGTTGACCTCTTCGGTGTTCAGCAGCGCCTGGTACTGCTTGGTCAGGCTGGCATCGGTCTGCGTCAGGATCGCCTCGAAGTCCTGCACGGACAGCGACTCCAGCTCGACCCGGATCGGGAAGCGGCCCTGCAGCTCGGGAATCAGGTCGCTCGGCTTGGACAGGTGGAACGCGCCCGAAGCAATGAACAGGATGTGGTCCGTCTTGATCATGCCGTACTTGGTGTTCACCGTGGTGCCTTCCACCAGCGGCAGCAGGTCGCGCTGCACGCCCTGGCGCGACACCTCGCCGCCGCCGACATCGCTGCGGCTGGCGATCTTGTCGATCTCGTCCAGGAACACGATGCCGTTCTGCTCGACATTGGCAATGGCCTTGTGCTTGAGCTCCTCGTCATTGACGAGCTTGGCGGCCTCTTCGTCGATCAGCAGCTTGAAGGCTTCCTTGACCTTCATCTTGCGGCGCGCCTTCTTGCCCTGGCCCAGCCCGGCAAACATGGTGCGGATCTGCTCGGTCATGTCTTCCATGCCCGGCGGGCCCATGATGTCCATGCTCGGCATGCCGGCGGAGAGTTCCAGCTCGATTTCCTTGTCGTCGAGCGAGCCTTCGCGCAGCTTCTTGCGGAACACCTGGCGCGTGTTGGAATCCTTCTCTTCCGGCTGCGCGAAGCCGATATCGCGCGCCGGCGGCAGCAGCACGTCGAGCAGGCGGTCCTCGGCCGCGTCCTCGGCCTTGGTGCGCACCTTCTTCATCTCGGACTCGCGCGTCTGCTTGATCGCCATCTCGGCCAGGTCGCGGACGATGGTGTCGACATCGCGGCCGACATAGCCCACCTCGGTGAACTTGGTGGCCTCGATCTTGATGAAGGGCGCGTCGGCCAGCTTGGCCAGGCGGCGCGCGATCTCGGTCTTGCCGACCCCGGTCGGGCCGATCATCAGGATGTTCTTAGGAGTGATTTCCTGGCGCAGGGGCTCGGCCACCTGCTGGCGGCGCCAGCGGTTGCGCAGCGCCACCGCCACGGCCTTCTTGGCCTTGTTCTGGCCGATGATGTGCTTGTCGAGTTCGGAAACGATTTCCGACGGGGTCATGGTGTGCGACATGGTATCCGTTCAGTGGGGGCGCGCCGGCCTGCGCGGTGGCCGGCCTGCGCTTATTCCAGCGTCTCGATGACGAAGTTGGTGTTGGTGTAGATGCAGAGCTCGCCGGCAATGGTCAGCGCCTTCTCGACCACGTCCTTGGGGGCCATTTCGGTGTTCTCGACCAGCGCCTTGGCGGCAGACTGCGCGTACGCGCCGCCCGAGCCGATCGCGGCGATGCCGCCCTCGGGGTCGAGCACGTCGCCGTTGCCGGTGATGACCAGCGTGGTGTCGCGGTCGGCGGTGATCAGCATGGCTTCCAGCCGGCGCAGGGCGCGGTCCGAACGCCAGTCCTTGGCCAGGTCGACCGCGGCACGGGTCAGGTTGCCCTGGTACTTTTCCAGCTTGGCCTCGAAGCGGTCCAGCAGCGAGAAGGCGTCGGCGGTGCTGCCGGCAAACCCGACCAGGACCTTGCCGTTGTAGATGCGGCGCACCTTGCGCGCGGTGCCCTTCATCACGATATTGCCGAGCGTGACCTGACCATCACCGCCGAGTGCGACCTGATTGCCGCGGCGGACGCTGACGATGGTAGTGCCGTGATACTGTTCCATGGTGGCTTCCGTGAATATGTCAGGACCGTAGTTGGCGACGCCCCCGGCCGGTTTCAAGGCCTGTGGCGTGCTTCGGGAAGCGCCGCCCGGTCTGACCCAATATAGGATGCCTGCCGGCAGGCTGCCGGACGCCCCGCCAGAAAACAAGAAGGGCCATGCGTTGCCGCATGGCCCTTGTCCGGCACGCGCGGGCCAGGGCCCGCGCGCCTTATGTATCACACCGCCTGATCAGTCGGCGTATACGCCGGCCTTCCTGATCACCGGCGTCCACTTGTTGATTTCGGCGCTCAGGTAGTTGCGCAGAGAATCCGGCGTGGCGCGCTGCGCCGACACCGCTTCGGCGCCCAGCTCGGCCATCTTGGCGCGGAAAGCCGGGTCGGCCACGGCCTTCTGCAGCGCCGCCGACAGCTTGTCGATCACCGGCTTGGGCGTGCCCTTGGGCGCGTACATGGCGTGCCAGACCTTCACTTCCACGCCCGGCATGCCCTGCTCGGCCGCGGTCGGGACATCCTTGAACGCTTCCACGCGGCGTGCCTGCATGGCCGCGTACGGCTTGACCGAGTGGGCCTTGAGATGGCCGGCAAGATTGGTGGTCTGGTCGCACAGCAGGTTGACCTGGCCGCCCAGGATATCGGTCAGTGCCGGCGCAGCGCCCTTGTACGGCACGGTGGTCAGCTCGGTCTGGATCGCGCTCTGGAACAGCAGGCCGCACAGGTGCGAGGCCGAGCCGATGCCGGCATTGGCCAGCGACAGCTTGCCGGCGTTGGCCTTGATGTACGGCAGCAGGTCCTTGAAGGTGTTCGGCGGCAGCTGCTTGTTGCCGACCAGGATCATCGGCACGTCGGCGATTTCGCCAATCATCTCGAAGTCCTTGAGCGGATCGAAGCCCAGGTTGCGGTACAGCGCCGGGGCCGTGGCCATGCCGATATGGTGGATCAGCAGGGTGTGGCCGTCGTTCTTGGCCTGGGCCACCTTCTTGGCGCCGATGGTGCCGCCGGCGCCGCCCAGGTTTTCGATCACGATGGTCGTGCCCAGGTGCTTGGACATGATCGCGGTCAGTTCGCGCGAGACCTTGTCGGTCGGGCCGCCCGCAGAGAACGGCACCACGGCCGACACCGGCTTGCCGCCCGGGAATTCCTGCGCGTACGCGCCCGTCGCCACACCCAGCGCACTGACTGCCAGCGCGCCCGCGACCATCTTTACCACTCGTTTCATGCTCTCTTCTCCTGGTTCCCTTCAATACCCGTCTTGCAATGCGTTGCCGCCGGCCCGGCCCCTGCTTGTGCGGGGCGCATCTGGCGCGGTCGCTGTGGCCGCGCTCTTGGACCATGCCGGCTGGCTCGGCTGCCCTGCCGTAAACGGCAAGGGCGGGCCTTGATGTTAGCAACTACAGACAATATGCAGGTATAGGGGCTAACCCGCCTGCAATCAGCCGCATATGGCGGGAAATGGGAAAGATATGGCAGAGATCGGATGCAAAGGCATGTGTTTGTGACACCCGGTGCGGCCTAACGGAAGAAACCGAGCATTTCCTCAAGCAGCGGTTCGGCGGCCTCTTCCGGGATGTAGTGCCCGCACGGCAGCGCCTGGCCGCTGATGTCGGTGGCCACCTCCTGCCACAGCGCCAGCGGCTCGAAGCAGCGCGCCACCACGCCGTGCTCGCCCCACAGCACGCGCAGCGGCAGCGCCAGCCGGCGCCCGGCCTCGCGGTCGGCACGGTCGTGCTCCAGGTCGATGGTGGCGGCGGCGCGGTAGTCCTCGCACATGGCATGCACGCGCGCCGGGTCGCGCATCGCCGCGGTGTAGGCAGCCATGGCATCGGGGGCGAAGGGCGTCAGGCCCGCGTGGCGCAGGCCCATCAGCTTCTCGATGTAGAAATCGGGCTCGGCGTTGATCAGCGTCTCGGGGAACGGCGCCGGCTGGATCAGGAAGAACCAGTGCCAGTAGGCGGCGGCAAAGGCCATGCTGGTGCGCTCGTACATCGCCAGCGTGGGCGCGATGTCCAGCAGCATGGCGCGGCTGACCGCGTCCGGGTGGTCCATGCACAGCCGGTGCGCGACGCGGGCACCGCGGTCGTGGCCGCACAGCGCAAAGCGCTCGAAACCGAATGCCGTCATCAGCGACACCTGGTCCTGCGCCATGGTGCGCTTGCTGTAGTGCTCGTGGCCGGCATTGCCGGGCGGGGCCGAGCTGCTGCCGTAGCCGCGCAGGTCGGTGGCGATCACCGTGAAGTGATCGGCCAGCGCCGGCGCCACCCGGTGCCAGATCAGGTGGCTCTGCGGGTGCCCGTGCAACAGCAGCAGCGGCGGTCCCGAACCGCCGCGCACGCCGGCGATCTCGACCTCGCCGACACGCTGCCGGAAGGGTTCGAAGTTCGGGAACAGCAGCGCGCTGGCGTCATTCAGCATGGGTCGTCTCCGCTTCTAAGGGTCGTCCTGTGCCGATCATAGGCGCAAACCGCCTCATCGGCGTGGCTGCGCCGGCTTCGCCATTCGGCCCGCTGACGCAACTGAATTGCATCAACCGGGGGCCTATGGTTAAATCCGCCCATGACCCGTCCCAGTCCGGACCGGCCGGCCGCTGTACCGGAACCGGCGATCCCCACCCCTGAGTCCCTGGAAGCCGCCCACGAGCGCCTGCGCCAGCTGGGCGCGCGCGTGACCCAGCCGCGGCTGTGCATCCTGGCCTGCCTGATCGGCAGCGAAGAGGCGCTGACGCACCAGGCCGTGATCGACCGCCTGCCCGAACCGGGCGAGACCATAGACCGCGTCACCGTCTACCGCGTGCTGGACTGGCTGGTGGAACAGGGCGTGGCGCAGAAGCGTGCCGGCAACGACCGCGTGTTCCGCTTCAGCCTGGTCGAACACGAGGCCGCGCGCGCGCAGGAGCACCGCCAGCACAGCCATTTCCACTGCACCCGCTGCGACCGCACCTTCTGCCTGGACGATGCCAGCGCACCGGTGCAGCCGGCCGCGCCGCGCGTGCCCAGCGGCTTTGCCATCGAACATGTCGAACTGACCGTGAACGGCGTCTGCGCCGAGTGCGGCAAGCGTGCGCCCGCCTCGCCAGGCGGCGCTTCGCACTGAACGGCAATCTCTCATACCCGGAGAACAACAATGTCCAAACTGACCCCGGTCACGATCCTGACCGGCTTTCTCGGCAGCGGCAAGACCACCCTGCTCAAGCGCATCCTGAACGAGCAGCACGGCATGAAGATCGCCGTGATCGAGAACGAGTTCGGCGAAGAGAACATCGACAACGAGATCCTGGTGCAGGACGGCCGCGAGCAGATCGTGCAGATGAGCAACGGCTGCATCTGCTGCACCATCCGCGGCGACCTAGTGCAGGCGCTGTCGACGCTGCTGACGCGCCGCGACGCCGGCGAGATCGACTTCGACCGCGTGGTGATCGAGACCACGGGCGTGGCCAACCCGGGCCCGGTGGCGCAGACCTTCTTCATGGACGAGGAAATCGCCTCGCGCTACCTGCTCGACGCGGTGATCACGCTGGTCGACGCCAAGCATGCCCACCTGCAGCTGGACAAGCAGGAAGAGGCGCAGCGCCAGGTTGGCTTTGCCGACGCCATCTTCATCACCAAGTCCGACCTGGTGACCGAAGCCGACGTGGCCGAGCTGCGCCACCGCCTGCTGCACATGAACCCGCGCGCGCCGATCCGCCTGGTCAACTTCGGCGAGGCGCCGATCGACACCATCTTCGACCTGCGCGGCTTCAACCTGAACGCCAAGCTGGAGATCGACCCGGAATTCCTGCGCGCCGACGACCATGACCACGATCATGACCATGAGCATGGCGAGCATTGCGGCGACGACTGCGGCCATGACCACGGGCACGACCATGCGCACGGCCATGGCCACGCGCACGACCACCACCATCACCACCACCATACCGACCGCATTGCGTCGTTCGTCTTCCGCAGCGACAAGCCCTTCCACTACGGCAAGCTGGAGGAATTCCTGTCCGGCATCCTGGCCGTATACGGGGAAAAACTGCTGCGCTACAAGGGCGTACTATATATGGACGGTGTGGACCGCAAGGTGGTGTTCCAGGGGGTCCACCAGCTGATGGGCAGCGACATCGGCGCCAAGTGGGAGGAAGAGACCCCGGGCACGCGCATGGTGTTCATCGGCGTGGACCTGCCCCGCGACGCCATCCTCAAGGGCCTGGAGAACTGCCTGGCCTGAGTGCACCAGTCGCCCCATCGGCGACGCCCCCTCGAACCCCGCTCCGCGGCCGCCCCCCGTTCGGGGTACCGGGGAAATACCGAAGCGCCAGCCGGTTTTCCCCGTATCTCGGAAAAATTTGTTCAAGTACAATAGGCCGGATTTGATACCGGTGGCGCACCTTTTTCCCGCTGCCGGCATTTGGTCCATCGGATCTGGTGGACTTGCAGGGCGGCGGTTGTCGTCAGCATGAGGCAGGCCGCCGGCAGGTGCGGTCGCAGTGCTTCGTGCGGAGACCGCCTTTTTCCGCCTGGGGTGCCCCGACGCGCGCCGTCACTGACTGACGCGAGAGAGAGGTGTCCCCATGACAGCCGCAACGAAGACCAAAGAAAGCCGCAGCAAGACTGGTACTGCAGCGGCAGAGACGCTCAAGGCGCAGCCTGTGAAGGCCGCGCCCGCTCCCCGCGGCAGTACGGCGAACGCCGAAGCGGGCGCAACGAAGGGAGGCCCGCGAAGCAGCAAGACTGCAGCCAGCCAGAGTGAAACAGCCGTGGCGCGCAAGCGCGCGGACAGCGCACCCGAGCGGACCCAGACGCCGCCGGCCGCATCAACAAGAGAATCAGCAGCAACCATGAGCAGCAACAAACTTCTGACTGAAGCTGAAATCCTGAAGATGAGCGACAAGGATTACATGAACGAAGCGCAGCTCGCCTTCTTCAAGCACCGTCTTGAGCAGCTGCGCGACGAAATCCTGAAGAACGCTGACCAGACCACGGAACACCTGCGCGAAACGGTCATCGTGCCGGATCCGGCCGACCGTGCCACCATCGAGGAAGAGCATGCGCTGGAACTGCGCACGCGCGACCGCGAGCGCAAGCTGCTGAAGAAGGTGGAGCAGTCGCTGCAACGCATCGAGTCCGGCGACTATGGCTGGTGCGAGGAAACCGGCGAGCCGATCGGCGTGCCGCGCCTGCTGGCCCGTCCCACCGCCACGCTGTCGCTGGAAGCGCAGCAACGCCGCGAACTGCGCCAGAAGCTGTTCGGCGACTGATACGCCACGCGCCGGCACGGCCGGTGCGGCAGGCGTAACGTGACGGCCCGGTTACCCGGGCCGTTTGCTTTGGCGGGCCGCGTCCGCCTTGTCGTGCCGTCGCCACGGCCTACCATTGAGAATCATCCGGCTGTTGCCGCCCCGGCCTTTCTGGTAAATTCGCAACCTTGTTGCAACAACGCGCCCCTCGCCTGGGCTGCGTAGTCCCTCGTCACTTCCACCTCTCCTGCCATGGCTGATCGCCTGCCCGTCACCGTGCTGTCCGGCTTCCCCGGCGCCGGCAAGACCACGCTGCTGAACCACCTGCTTGCGCACAGCGCGGGCCGGCGCCTGGCCGTGCTGGTCTGCGGGCCGCAGCATGGGCAGGCGCCGGCGCCGCTGCCGCCCGGTTGCGAGGCCACGGTGCTGCCCGCGGGCGACGCCCTGCTCGGCGAAGCCGCCCGGCTTGCCGCCGAGCGCCGCTTTGACGCGCTGCTGATCGAAGCCGACGGCCTGGACGAGCCGCTCGCGATTGCCGAAGGCTTCCTGTTCGAGGCCGAGCATGGCGCCGGGCCCGACGCGGCGGTGCAACCCGACACGCTGGTGACGGTGATCGATGCCGCCACCTTCCTGCGCGACCTCAACGAGGCCGAGTTCCTGGCCGACCGCGGGCTGGCGCAGGCCACGGACGATGACCGGACCGTGGCTGAAGTGCTGGTGGCGCAGGTCGAATGCTGCGACGTGATCGTGCTGAACAAGGCCGACCTCGCCAGCGCGGCTGAACTGGCGCGGCTGTGCGCCGTGCTGCAGGCGCTGAACCCGCATGCCGATATCGTCGAAGCCAGCTTCGGCAAGGTCGCGCCCGAGCGCGTGCAAGGCACCGGCCGCTTCGACTTTGAA
Organism: Cupriavidus sp. CPT47-8839-RL05A; assembly: GCF_058792255.1. Taxonomy (NCBI): domain Bacteria; kingdom Pseudomonadati; phylum Pseudomonadota; class Betaproteobacteria; order Burkholderiales; family Burkholderiaceae; genus Cupriavidus; species Cupriavidus sp. CPT47-8839-RL05A. The sequence goes on from NZ_JBYTEG010000023.1 coordinate 11,636, forward strand.
GCCGCCGCGGACGCACCGGGCTGGCTCGCCGCGCTGCGCGGCGAGTTGCCGGCTGCCGACGCCAGCGGCGTCTCCACGCTGGTCTACCGCCGCCGCCGCCCGTTCCACCCGCAGCGCTTCGCCGACCTGATCCATACCGAATGGCTGCGCGAGCACGGCAGCGTGCTGCGCTCCAGGGGCCTGTTCTGGCTGGCCAGCCGCATGGATACGGCGGGCGACTGGAACCAGTCCGGCGGCGTCTGCCGCCATGGCGGCGCCGGCGCCTGGTGGGCCGCGCTGGATCCGGCGGAATGGCCGGCCGACAGCGCCGAACGCGCCGAAGTCGAAGCCGACATGCAGGTCGATGGTGCCCCGGCAGCCTTCGGCGACCGCCGCCAGGAACTGGTGCTGACCGGCCTGGACCTGGACCATGCGGCGCTGCAGGCCCGGCTCGACGCCTGCCTGCTGACCGATGCCGAGATGGCCGCGGGCGCGGAAGCCTGGGCGGGCTATGCGGATCCCTTCCCCGCCTGGGTCGACGACTTCGACGACGACCACGATCATGACCATGGCGATGGCCATGGCGATGATTGCGGCTGCGGCGATCCCGACCACCACCACGGCAACCACGCCGGCCATCCGCATGCGCACTGACTGGTTCGCCCGCCTGCGCGCGCATGGCCCGGGCCTCTGGTCCGCGCTGTGGCTGGCGCTATGCCTGCTGCTGGCGCAGCACGCCGGGCTGACCCACCGCATCGTGCATGGCGGCCTGCTTGCGCCGTCGGCCTCCGTGACAACGGCCGACGCCGCCTCGGCCAACGACCCCGAGCCGCACCCGCTGGCGCAGAAATTCAGCGGCCACTCGTGCGTGCTGTTCGATGGCGCCACGGTTGCCGACACCCTGTGCGGCAAGCTGCCGCTGCCGCAGCTTGCCTTTGGCAAGCCGGTCAAGCCGGCCAACCTGGCCTGGCGCTGGCCCGACCTGCCCGCCACCCACCCCTTCCAATCGCGCGCGCCGCCGGCGCCGGCCATCGCCCTCGCCTGATCCGGGAAGCGGCCCTCGCCGCGCACCCGGCCTGACCAATTCCGAGCTGAACGCCTGCCCATTGCGGCTGCGCGGCCACGCCCATCGCGGGTGGCCGGCGCGGTGCCGGGCAGCTGCCGTGCCAGCCGGGCCGATTGCCATTGCCTCGCTCCGCGCGCCATGTCGAAGAATCGTTACACCGTACCAACCAGCGCACCGCGCCTGACCCCGCTGGCGGCCCTTGCCGCTTCCCTCACCGCCACCATGGCCACCGCCTTCGTCGCGCCCGCCGCGCTGGCACAGGCCACGGCACCTGCCGCCGACAGCGCACCCGCCACGGCCACCGCCACCGCCACCGCCACCGCCACCGCGCCAGCCGGCACCACGCTGCGCGAAGTCGTGGTCACCGCCAACCCGCTCGGAAGCGACCTCAACGACATGGTGGCGCCAGTATCGACGCTCGGCGGCGACGCCCTGGCCGTGCGCCAGGGCAGCACGCTGGGCGACACGCTCGACAAACTGCCCGGGGTCTCGTCCAGCTACTTCGGCCCCAATGCCAGCCGGCCGGTGATCCGCGGCCTGGACGGCGACCGCATCAAGGTGCTGCAGAACGGCGGCACCACCGTCGACGCCTCCACGCTGTCCTACGACCACGCCGTGCCGGTGGACCCGCTCGTGGCCGAGCGCATCGAGGTCGTGCGCGGCCCGGCGGCGCTGATGTACGGCGGCAACGCCATCGGCGGCGTGGTCAACGTGATCGACAACCGGATTCCGAAGGAGCCGATCGAAGGCATCGGCGGCGCGGTCGATGCCAGCGCCACCGCGGGCGGCGACCAGGCGCGCAACGCCAGCGCGCTGATCGAGGCCGGCAACGGCAAGTTCGCCGTCCACGCCGACGCCTTCGCGCGCAAGACCAGCGACCTGCGCATCCCCGGCTACGCCCGCAGCGACCGTCTGCGCACCGCCGATCCACTGCCCGAAGGCGAGACCGAAGCCTATGGCCGCCTGCCCAACACCAGCGCGCAGCAGGAAGGCGGCGCGATGGGCGGCTCCTACACCTGGGCCGATGGCTTCGTCGGCGCCAACTACAGCGCCTACCGCAATGAGTACGGCACGCCCGCCGAGGACGACGTGCGGCTGAAGATGCGGCAGGACCGCTTTGCGCTGGAAGGCGAGGCACGCAACCTGGCCGGCAACACCGCCGGCTGGCTCGAATCGGTCAAGGGCAAGTTCGGCTACACCGACTACGAACACAAGGAGATCGAGGGCGGCGAGACCGGCACGATCTTCAAGAACCGCGGCTGGGATGCGCGCCTGGAGGCCAGGCACGCAAAGATCGGCAACATGACGGGCGTGATCGGCACGCAGTTCGGCCATACCGACTTCTCGGCACTGGGCGAAGAGGCATTCGTGCCGAGCACCAATACGGATAACGCGGCGCTGTTCGTGTTCGAGGAACTGCCGCTGACCGCTTCCGGCGACCTCAAGCTGAACCTGGGCGGGCGCCTGGACCACAGCAGCATCAAGGCCAGCGCCAACGGCAACGACCGCTTTACCGATGCCAGCCGCAGCTTCAACGCCACCAGCGCGTCGGCCGGCCTGCTCTACAAGGTCAACCCGCTGTGGTCGCTGACCAGCAACCTGTCATACACCGAGCGCGCGCCGACCTTCTACGAGCTGTATGCCAACGGCCCCCACGTGGCCACCGGCGCGTGGGAGCTGGGCGATCCCAATGCCAACAAGGAACGGGCCACCTCTATCGACCTGGGCGTGCGCTTCAAGTCCGGCGCGCACAGCGCCGCCGTGTCGGGCTACTACAGCCGCTTCGCCAACTACCTGGCGCTGAACGCCACCGGCCGCACGCGTGACGAGGCGGGCGACGTGGTCGCCGCCGGCAGCCCGGACGCGCTGCCGGAGTTCCAGTACCTGGGTGTGCCGGCCACGCTGTACGGCTTCGAGGTGGAAGGCAAGACGCGCTTGCTGCAGAAAATGCTGACCACCAGCGACACGCTGGACTTCGAGGCCCGCGCCGACTACGTGCGCGGCGAGAACCGCGATACCGGCGAACCGCTGCCGCGGCTGGCACCGCTGCGCCTGGGCGGTGCACTGGTGTATGGCGCGGGCCCGTGGGGCGCGCGCGTCGACGTGACCTACGCCGCCAAGCAGACCCGCGTGCCGACCAACGACACGCCGACCGATGCCTATACGCTGCTGAGCCTGGCGCTGACCTACAAGTTCAAGGTGTCGGGCACGCAGACGCTGGTGTACCTGCGCGGCGACAACCTGACCAACCAGGATGCGCGCAACTCGGCGTCGATCCTGCGGGACATCGCGCCGCTGGCCGGGCGCAGTGTGAAGGTGGGGTTCAGGACGTCATTCTGAGGATGCAGGCAGGCGTGGTGAATCAATCCCGATTCACCACCCACGCCCCCTCCACCGCCAGCGCCTTCACTCCCGCCAGCGCGCGCACCGTCTGCGCGCAGATCTCGGCCATCTCCAGCCCCGGCATGAAGCGCTGGCGGATGCGCACCATCAGCGGCGCGGCTTCCATCCATGCCACCAGCGCGTCCTGGGCCATGCACTGCTGCTCCAGCAACTTGAACTTCACCAGCACCTTGACCGCATGGCTGGCATTGCGCGCCGGGTCGGCGCTCAGGTAGGCCAGGCGCCCCTGAGCGCGTTCGACCGCCGCCGCCACATCGGTAAACATCCGGCCGTGGCCCGGGATCACCAGCCGCGCGTCCAGTTGCGCGATCCGTTCCAGCACCGCCGCCTGCTCGGCGAAGCCGCTCTCGCCATCCAGCTCGGGGAAGATCACGCCGAAGCCGTTCTCCCACAGCGCATCGCCGGAAACCAGGATGCGCTCGGCCGGCGCGAACAGCATCACCGCATGCGGGTCATGGCCGGGGGCGGCCACGACTTGCCAGTCGATGCCGCCCAGGCGCAGCGTGTCGCCGTCGTTCAGCACGCTGTCGAAGGTGAAACGGTCGCACTGCTGGCCGGTGGCCTTGTAGCTGAGCGCTTCCGTATCCCACGCGGCAACGGCTGCGGCCTCGGCCGCGGGGATCGCGGTGCGCGGCTGCCAGCGTGCCTGCAGCGCGGCATTGCCGCCGCAGTGGTCGGAGTGGAGATGGGTATTGATCACGCGTGCGAGCGGCCGGCCCTGCAAGGCGGCCGCCACCAGCGCCACCGTCTGCGGCGCGTGGGTGACGTAGCCGGTATCGACCAGCACCGTATCGTCGCCCTCAACGAACAGGATATTGTTTGCCGACAGCCAGCCGCGCTCGAACACGCGCATGGTGGCCGGCAACTGCGGGACCGGGCGTTCGCTCAAGGGGATGTCTCCTCGCCTGCCAGCCATGCGGCGCGCTGCGGCAGCTGCGCCCAGATGCGGCGCTTGTCTTCATCGCCGGCGGACGACCAGCCGGCAATTTCTTCGATGGTGCGCAGGCAGCCCGCGCAGTAGCCGGTGGCCGGATCCATGCGGCAGACGTTGCGGCATGGCGACGACACCGGCGAGGCCCGCTGCGCGGCGTCGGCCTGAGCGGCCAGCTCGGCAGGTGTGAGGGCCATGGCGTTGCGCTCGCTCGCCACTCAGCCCGCCGCGCGCGCGGCCTTGGCCGCCACTTTTTCGTTGAAGCGGCCGGCGTCGATCAGGTGGCGCTCATGCACGCCCTCGGAGATCTTGTCCTCGCCGTCCCAGGCGCTCAGCTGGAAGCGCAGGCGGCGCCCGTCCACCTCGACCAGTTCGCCCTTGACCGTGACCGTCATGCCCGGCGGCGTCGGCGCCAGGTGCGAGAAGCTGACCAGCGTGCCGAGCGACTGCTCGCGCGGCCAGTCCAGGTGCTCGCGCAGCATCTGCAGGCAGGCGCATTCCATGATGCCGACCATATAGCCGGTGGCCAGCACGTCGGGCATCTCGGGGCAGCCCGGGATATCGTCGTACAGGCGCGGCACGGTGGCCTTGGGCGGCACCGTGTATTGCCAGCTGAAGGTCAGGCCGGGGCGCAGGTCGGGACTCATGCCACCGAGCCTGCCGCGACGTCGGCCACTTCGGCGCCCGTCATCTGCTGCAACTGGTGCGGCGTCAGGTTGAAGACCGCATGGGGATGCCCCGCCGCGGCCCACAAGCTGTCATAGCGGAACAGGTCCTGGTCCAGCAGCATCACCGGCGCCACCGCATGGCCGATCGGGCAGACGCCGCCGATGGCGTAGCCGGTCTTCTCGCGCACGAAGCGCGCGTCGGCCTTGCCCAGCGCGCCTACGCGCGCGGCCACCTTGGCCTCGTCGACGCGGTTGCTGCCGCTGGCGATCACCAGCACCGGCGCGTCGTCGGCCACGCGCCGGAAGATGATGGACTTGGCGATCTCGGCCACGCTGCAGCCCAGCCCCGCCGCGGCCTCGGCCGAGGTCTTGCCGGTGGCCGGCAGCATCACCACGGGCCGGTCATGGCCAAGCCCGGCCAGCAGGTCGGCCACGCGCTGCGCGGACTCGGGCAGCGCTTCGTCATTCACCGTCATGCGTACTTCTCCTTGTTCTGTGGCCCGCGCCTGATCCGCACTTACGCGCAGGCAGGCGCCGCATCGCTGGCGGCGGCCCACTTGGTCAGCAAGGCACGGCCCACGCGCGAGCTGTTGGCGCGGCCGATTGCCTGCGAGATATAGTCGCCGGTGCGCACCACCGCTTCCAGGTCGATGCCGGTGTGGATGCCCATGCCGTGCAGCATGTACAGCACATCCTCGGTCGCCACGTTGCCGGTCGCGCCCTTGGCGTACGGGCATCCGCCCAGCCCCGCCACCGACGCATGGAAGATCGAGATGCCCACTTCCAGGCTGGCCAGGATATTGGACAGCGCCTGCCCGTAGGTATCGTGGAAATGGCCCGACAGGCGGTCCAGCGCAAACTCCGCCGCCGCGGCGCGCATCACTTCCTGCACGCGCACGGGGGTGCCCACGCCGATGGTGTCGGCAATGTCGATCTCGTCGCAGCCCAGTTCGCGCATGCGCCGCACCACGTCGACCACCGCGTGCACCGGTACTTCGCCCTGGTACGGGCAGCCCAGCGCGCACGAGATGCTGCCGCGCAGGCGCACGCCCTTCTCCTTGGCTGCCGCTGCCACCGGCGCAAAGCGCGCGATCGACTCGGCGATCGAGCAGTTGATGTTCTTCTGCGAGAACGCCTCGCTGGCGGCGCCGAAGATCACGACCTCGTCGGCACCGGCCTCGATCGCGCCTTCAAACCCCTTCATGTTCGGCGTCAGCGCCGAAAACAGTGTGCCGGGCCGGCGCTGGATGCGCGCCATCACGTCGGCACCGTCGGCCATCTGCGGCACCCACTTGGGCGACACGAACGACGCGGCCTCGATATTGACGAAGCCGGCATCGGTCAGCTGGTTGATCAGCGCGACCTTGACCTCGGTCGGCACCATCGCCTTCTCGTTCTGCAGGCCGTCGCGCGGACCGACTTCAACGATCTTCACGTAGTTCGGCATGGTCATGGCTGTCTCCTGTCTTTGATTCGTATTGGTCGGGCGCTCAGTAGCCCCGCTGCACGTCGACCACGCCCGCGATCGGCTGGCCCGCGCGCAGCGCGCGGATCTTGCCGGCGATCTGCGCGATGCTGTCTTCGCGCAACGTGAGCGCCGAGATATGCGGCGTGACGGTGATGCGCGGCTCCTGCCAGAACGGGTGTTCGGCAGGCAGCGGCTCGGTGCGGAACACGTCGAGCGTGGCACCCGCAACCTGCCCCGACTGCACCGCGGCAAGCAGGTCTTCCTCGACCAGGTGCTGCCCGCGCGCGACGTTGATCACATACGCGCCCTGCGCCAGCCGCGCGAACAGCCCCGCGTTGAGGATGTTCTCGGTCTGCGGTGTCAGCGGCAGCACATTGACCAGCACGCGCAGGCCATCGAGGAACGGCGCCTGCCCGGCATCGCCGTAGAAGCCACTCACGCCTTCGATGGCGCGCGCGGTGCGGCTCCAGCCTCGCACCGGGAAGCCGAAGCCCGCCAGCGTGCGGGCGATATGCGTGCCGAGCGTGCCCACCCCCATCACGCCGACGGTGAAGTCCGCGCGGCGATGCGGCTTCAGGAATTTCCAGTTGCCGGCGCGCTGCTGGGCCTCGTAGGCGTCCATCTTGCGGAAATAGCGCAGCACAGCGTGGGTGACGTACTCGGCCATCTGCGCGGCCATGCCGGCATCGTCGAGCCGCACGATCGGCACGCCCGCGGGCAAGGCGTCAGGGGCTTCATCGCGCAGGCGCAGGATGCCGTCGACGCCGGCGCCCAGGTTGAACACCGCCTTCAGGTCGGTACGGCCACGCAGCATCTCCACCGGCGGGCGCCAGACCACGGCGTAGTCGGCCGGTTCGCCACGGCTGTCCTCCCACGTCACGCATTGCGCTTCGGGCAGTGCCTCGGCGAAGCCTGCGATCCAGGGGTCGTAGCGGCCATCGGGGACGTACAACTGCAACTTCATTTTGTCTCCAGGGGAATTCTGGTGGGGTTAAAGGCGTATTTTGGCAGAGGAACGGGCTTGGGGTTGGTTGGGGCAACGGTAACCGCGCCCCTGCCCCCTGTCGCGCTTCAAGCCCCCGACTTCCCCTCGAACGCCAGCAGCTGCGCCCCCTCCACCACCTGCTCCCCGACCCCGTAAAGCACCTCACTCACCACCCCGTCCACCGGTGCGCTGATGGTGTGCTCCATCTTCATGGCCTCCATCACCAGCAACGGCGTGCCGCGCGTGACGGTGCTGCCAGCCTCGACCATCACCGCAATGACCTTCCCGGGCATCGGCGCGGTGAGCTTGCCGCCTTCGCTTTCGGTCTCGCCGGCATGGGCCAGCGGATCGAGCCAGGCCAGGCTCACATGCCGCCCGGCATAGAAGACGTGGAAGGTCTCGCCATCGGCATGCACCTGCCCGTGCGCGCGCCGGGTGCCGAGGTTGATGCGGATATCGTCGGCCTGGCAGGTGCAGGCAAAGGGCGCCGCCTGGTCCGCATAGATCAGCGTGCTGCCGCGCTCGTTGGTGCTCAGCATCACCTCCAGCACCTGCTCGCCATAGCCGAAGCGCAGCGTGCGCGACACGCCGCCGTTCAGCCGCCACGCGCCGCCATGGGTCCACGGCGAATGCTGGTCGGCGGCGTCGATGCGGCGCTCGCGGGCCTCGCGGTCGAACAGCGCCGCCACCGCCAGCGCGATGACTTCCAGGCCGACCGGCGCCGGCGGCGGGAACAGGACCTTCTCGTTGCGCTCGATCAGGCCGGTGTCGAGGTCCGCCGTGCGGAACGCCTGGGACGACACCAGCCGCTGTAGGAAGGCCACGTTGGTCGACAACCCCACCACGTGGTAGGCCGCCAGCGCCTGGCGCATGCGCGAGAGTGCCTCGTCGCGGTCCTTGCCCCAGACGATCAGCTTGGCGATCATCGGGTCGTAGAACGGGCTGATGGTGTCGCCCTCGCGCACGCCGGCGTCGATGCGGATGCCGGCCGGGCCGTGCACATCCTCACCGCGCATGAACTGCACCGCCGGCGGCGTGCGCAGGAAGCGCAGCGTGCCGGTGGACGGCAGGAACTGCTTGTCGGGGTTCTCGGCGTAGATGCGTGCTTCCAGGGCGTGGCCGTCGATGCGCAGCTGGTCCTGCGTGAGCGGCAGCGCTTCACCGGCGGCGACGCGCAGCTGCCATTCGACCAGGTCCTGCCCGGTGATCATCTCGGTGACGGGGTGCTCCACCTGCAGGCGCGTGTTCATCTCCATGAAGTAGAACGAACCGTCCTGGTTGGCGATGAACTCCACCGTGCCGGCGCCGACATAGCCGACCGCCTTGGCCGCGGCCACCGCCGCTTCGCCCATGGCGCGGCGGCGCGCCTCGGTCATGCCTGGCGCGGGGGCTTCTTCCAGCACCTTCTGGTGGCGGCGCTGCACCGAGCAGTCGCGCTCGAACAGGTAGACGCAGTTGCCGTGGGTATCGGCAAACACCTGGATCTCGATATGGCGCGGGCGCGTCAGGTACTTCTCCACCAGCACCTTGTCATCGCCGAAGCTGGCCGACGCCTCGCGCTTGACCGAGGTCAGCGCGGCCTCGAAGGCGTCGCCCGACTCGACCACGCGCATGCCCTTGCCGCCGCCGCCGGCGCTGGCCTTGAGCAGCACCGGGTAGCCGATGCGGTCGGCCTCGCGGCGCAGCAGCGCCGGACCCTGGTCCTCGCCGTGGTAGCCGGGCACCAGCGGCACCGCGGCCTTCTCCATCAATTGCTTGGCCGCGCTCTTGCTGCCCATCGCGCGGATGGCGGACGCCGGCGGGCCGATGAAGACCAGCCCCGCCGCGGCGCAGGCCTCGGCAAAGGCTTCGTTCTCGGACAGGAAGCCGTAGCCCGGGTGGATGGCCTGGGCGCCGGCTTCCTTCGCCATCTCGATGATGTGGTCGGCGCGCAGGTAGCTGTCGCGCGCGGCCGCGCCGCCGATATGCACGGCCTCGTCGCAGAAGGCGACGTGGCGCGCGTCGGCGTCGGCATCCGAGTACACCGCGACGGTGCGGATGCCGAGCCGGCGGCAGGTGGCGGCCACGCGGCAGGCGATTTCACCGCGGTTGGCGATCAGGATCTTGTTGAACATGGCTCCTCCTAGTTTTTCGACAGGACGGCGAGCCAGCTGACTACCGGTGGGCTTCCTTACCTCGTCATCCCGCGTAGCCCTCTGCGCGGATGTCGAGGCGGGCCAGCAGGGCGCGATCGCGGTCGGCCTGCGGGTTGCCGGTGGTCAGCAGCTTTTCGCCGTAAAAAATGGAATTGGCGCCGGCCATGAAGCACAGCGCCTGCAACGCTTCGTCCATGGCCTCGCGGCCGGCGGACAGGCGCACCATGGCGCGCGGCATGGTGATGCGTGCCACGGCAATGGTGCGGACGAACTCGAACGGGTCCAGCGCCTCGGTGCCCGCCAGCGGCGTGCCCTCGACCTGGACCAGGTTGTTGATGGGCACCGACTCCGGATACGGGTCCATATTCGCCAGCTGCGCGATCAGGCCGGCGCGCGCTTCGCGCCCCTCGCCCATGCCGACGATGCCGCCGCAGCAGACATTGATGCCGGCGTCGCGCACATGGCCGATGGTGTCGAGCCGGTCCTGGTAGGTGCGCGTGGTGATGATCTTGCCGTAGAACTCAGGCGAGGTATCCAGGTTGTGGTTGTAGTAGTCCAGCCCCGCCTCCTTGAGCTGCTGCGCCTGCTCGGCCTTGAGCATGCCGAGCGTGACGCAGGTCTCCAGGCCCATCGCCTTGACTTCGCGCACCATGTCCATCACCGGCTCCAGGTGGCGGTCCTTGGGGCTGCGCCAGGCGGCGCCCATGCAGAAGCGGGTGGCGCCATTGGCCTTGGCCGCGCGCGCGGCGTCCAGCACCTCGTCCAGCGCCATCAGCTTCTCGGCCTTCACGCCGGCATCGTGGTGCGCGCTCTGCGGGCAGTAGCCGCAATCCTCTTCGCAGCCGCCGGTCTTGATCGACAGCAGCGTGGACAGCTGCACGGTATTGGCGTCGAAGTGCTCGCGGTGCACTTGCTGGGCGCGGAACAGCAGGTCGTTGAACGGCAGCGCGAACAGCGCGGCAACGTCATCGACGCGCCACGCGGCGTCATCGGGCAGTGCGTGCGAGCGCGCGCTCTGGCGCAGGGAATCGACGGAAACGGTAGTAACGGTGGTAGCGGTGTGAGCTTGAGTCATGATCGATGCGAATTCTGGTTCAGGCAGCAAGGCCGGCGGCCTCGGCTTGGTATTGGGTAGCGGCGGCGAACAGCGGCGCAAGGTCGAGCCGGCCAGCTGCCGCGGCGGGCGCCAGTTGCCAGGGCAATTCACCCAGGCAAGGCGCGTCCAGCGACGCGTGCAGCGTGGCGATGTTCTCGTCGGCCAGCAGCATGTCCGGGTCGACCCGGTTGGCGATCCAGCCCGCCAGCGGCAGGCCGCGCGCGCGGATGGCTTCGGCGGTCAGCATGGCGTGGTTCAGGCAGCCGAGCCGGATGCCGACCACCATCACTACCGGGACCGCCAGCATCACCGCCAGGTCGGCGGTGTTCCAGCGCACCGCGCCTGCGTCGAGCGGCACGTTGAAGCCGCCCACGCCCTCAACCACCACCGCATCGGCCTGCCGGCGCAGCGCGTCGAAGGCGGCACGGACCGGCGCGCGCGTGATGCGCACGCCCTCGTGCGCGGCGGCCAGGTGCGGCGAGCACGGGGTGCGCAGCAGGAACGGGCAGGTCTGGCCCAGCGGCACCGCCACCGAGCTGGCGGCGCGCAGCTGCGCCACGTCGTCGTTGTGCCAATGGCCGTCGCGCCACTCACTGCCGCTGGCCACGGGCTTCATGCCCGCGGTGCGGTAGCCGGCGGCATGGAGCGCATGCAGCAGCGTGGCGCTGGCGTGGGTCTTGCCGATGCCGGTATCGGTGCCCGTGATAAAGCAGGCGAAAGGCGCACGCGTGCTCATGCGACCTCCCGCTGCGCCACGGCGGCGCTCAGGGCATCCAGCAGGCGCCGCACATCGTCTTCGGTGTGCGCGGCCGACAGCGTGATGCGCAGCCGCGCGGTGCCTTCCGGCACGGTCGGCGGCCGGATCGCGCCGACGCGGATGCCATCCGCCTCGAGCGTGGCCGACAGCGCCAGCGCGGCGCCATTGTCGCCGACGATCAGCGGCTGGATCGCGGTCTCGCTGTCGCCCAGCGTCCAGCCCGCGATGGCAGCCAGCTGGGCCAGCCCCTCGCGCAGCATGGCGATGCAGCGCGTCAGTTGCGCGCGGCGTTGCGTGCCCTCTTCTCCTTCGATGATCGCCAGGCTGGCCAGCAGCGCATGCGCGACTGCCGGCGGCGCGGCCGTGGTGTAGATATACGGCCGCGCGGTGTTGACCAGGTGTTCGATGATGGTCTCGTGCGCGGCAACGAAGGCGCCCGCCACGCCGGCGGCCTTGCCGAGCGTGCCGATATAGATCAGCCGCTCGGACGACAGCCCGAGCGCTTCCAGCACGCCGTGGCCCTGCTCGCCCAGCACGCCGAAGCCGTGGGCGTCATCGACGATGATCCAGGCGTCATGGCGCTCGGCCAGTTCCAGCAGCTTGCGCAGCGGCGCGACATTGCCGTCCATGCTGAACACGCTGTCGGTCACGATCAGCTTGCGCTCGCTGGTGCTGGCCGCCAGCAGCGCTTCCAGCGCGGCGGTGTCGCAATGCGGGTAGCGCTGCACGTCGGCGCGCGCGAGCCGCGCCCCATCGATCAGCGAGGCATGGTTGAGCGACTCGCAGAACAGCGTGGCGCCCGCCGTGCCCAGCGCGGTCAGCACCGCCATGTTGGCCATGTAGCCGGTGCAGAAATACAGCGTGCGCGCATGCGGGATATGCGGGGCGAGCCAGCGCGCCAGTTCCGCTTCCAGCTGCGTGTGCGCCAGCGAATGCCCGCTGACCAGGTGCGAGGCCCCGCTGCCCGCGCCATAGCGCTGCGCGCCTTCCACCAGCGCGGCGATCACATCCGGGTGGTTGGCCAGCCCCATGTAGTCGTTGCTGCAGAAGGTCAGCAGCGATTCCGGCTCGGACCCGTCTTCGCCCACGGCCTGATGCGGCGCGCAGGCAGTGTGGGCAACGCGGCGGCGGCGCGTCAGGGCCAGCGCGTGGCGCTGTTCGGCGGCCTGCCTCAGTTGTTCAAGCAGCATGGCGCACCTCCCCGCTCGTGGTCACATCGGTGGTTACATCGTCGAGCGTGGCCAGCATCTGCTCGCCCAGCCAGCGTGCCTGCGCGGCATCGAAGACGTAGGGCGGCATCACGTACACCGTATTGCCGATCGGACGCACCAGCAGCTCGCGCTCGCGCGCGGCGTGATGGAAGCGCGCGGCAAAGTCGGCGCCGGCGACGTCATCGCGCACATCGGCGGCCCAGATCAGCCCGCGCTGGCGCACGTGCCGCAGGCGCGCGTCGGCGGCCAGCGCGGCCATGCCGTCGGCAAGCCAGTGCGCGCGCTCGCGGTTGCGCGCGAGCACGTCGTCCTGCGCGAACAGGTCCAGCGTGGCCAGCGCGGCGCGGCAGGCCAGCGGGTTGCCGGTGTAGGAGTGCGAATGCAGGAAGCTGCGGGCCAGCTCGTCGGCGACGAAGGCGCGCTGGATCTCCGGGCGCGAAAGCACCAGCGACAGGGGCAGGTAGCCGCCGCTGATGCCCTTGGACAGGCACAGGAAGTCAGGCCACAGGTGCGCGGGCAGCGGCGCCTCCCCGGCGCGCGACTGTTCCCACGCGAAAAAGGTGCCGGTGCGCCCGCAGCCCACCGCGATCTCGTCGGCGATCAGGTGGATCCGGTAGCGGTCGCACAGTGCGCGCGCGCCATCCAGATACGACGGGTCGTACATTGCCATGCCGGCGGCGCCCTGCACCAGCGGCTCGACGATCAGCGCGGCGATCTGGCCGGCGCGCTCGCGCAGCAGGGTTTCCAGCTCCGCCAGGGCGCGGGCGGCCACGTCCGCAGCGCTCTCGCCGGGTGCGGCCTGGCGTGGGTCGGGCGACATCACCACGTGTGCGCGGCGGATCAGCGGATCATAGGCATCGCGGAACACTTCCACGTCGGTCACCGCGAGCGCGCCCACGGTCTCGCCGTGGTAGCCATGGCGCAGGCAGACGAACTCGCGCTTGGCCGGCAGGCCGGTATTGCGCCAGTAGTGGAAGCTCATCTTCAGCGCGATCTCGACCGCCGAAGCGCCGTCCGAAGCGTAGAAGACATTGCCGAGCGCGCCGCCGGTCAGCGCCGACAGGCGCTCGGCCAGCTCCACCGCCGGAGCGTGGGTGCAGCCGGCGAGCATCACGTGCTCAAGCGTTTCCAGCTGGCTGGCCAGCGCGGCGTTGATGCGCGGGTTGGCGTGGCCGAACAGGTTGACCCACCAGGAGCTGGTGGCGTCGAAATAGCGGCGGCCGTCGGCATCATGCAGCCACGGGCCAACGCCGCGCACGATCGCCAGCGGCACCGCGTCGTCGTCGGGGCGCAGCCGCGTGCATGGATGCCAGACGGCGTTGCGGCTGCGCTGGCCGAGTGCCTGCGCGTCGCTGCCTGGGGAAAGGGACAGGTGATCCAAGATAGCCCTCCTTTGTTGACCGTCCGCGCGCGCGCCGCTGCCGGCGAGGCCGGGCAGTGCGACGGTGGCGGACAGGTTGGGGAGGGCCATGTTAGGAATGTCTTCTCGGGCTTGGCAACGAAGGCGATATTTTTACGTTAGCAGTGCTTTGGCCGGATTTGCCGAACGTTATCGGGGTGAAGCGCTGTTCTTGTCGCTAGCGTGCCGCGATCTCCACGCAACCTGCCGGTGTCTTTTTTCACTGCGACAGGCCGGATGTGTGACTCAAGCGGGGCGCCACGACGGCGAGCGCTTCTCCAGGAACGACTTCACCCCTTCACGCCCCTCTTCCGACGCCCGGATCTTCGCAATCCGGTCCGCGGTATCGGCCAGCAAGTCGTTGTCGATCACGCGCCCGGCGATGTCCTGCACCAGCCGCTTGCTTTCGCGCACGGCGTTCGGGCTGTTGGCCACCAGCGCGGTCGCCAGTTCAGCGACCTTGGCGTCCAGGGCCTCGGCCGGCACCACCGCATGCACAAAGCCCAGCCGCAGCGCCTCGGCGGCATCGAAACGCTCGGCGGTGATGAAGTAGCGGCGTGCGGCCTGCTCGCCCAGCGCGCGGATCACATACGGGCTGATGGTGGCGGGCAGCAGGCCCAGGCGCGCCTCGGACAGGCAGAAGTGCGCGTGCTCGGCGGCCACCGCGATATCGCAGGCGGCCACCAGGCCCATGCCGCCGGCGTAGGTGTCGCCCTGGATGCGCGCGATCACCGGGCGCGGGCACGACCAGATGGTGTGCAGCATCTGCGCCAGGGTCAGCGCATCGGCGCGATTCTGGTCGTCGGAATAGCCCGCCATCTTCTTCATCCAGTTCAGGTCGGCGCCGGCGCAGAAGGCCGGGCCGTTGCCGGCCAGCACGATGGCGCGCACCTCGTCCATGTCGCCCAGCGCGCGGAAGGCGCCGGTCAGCTCGGCGATCACGGTCTCGTTGAAGGCGTTGCGCACATCGGGCCGGTTCAGCGTGACGGTGGCGACGTGGCTGGCGATATTGACGGTCAGGGCGGTGAATTCCATGGTTCGCTCCGTTGGCGGATTAAGTTGTCTGGTGCGGTTCAGGTGCCGGCGTCGAACGGCAGCCCCAGCGAGCGGAAGAAGTTGCCGACTTCAGGCAACCACACCGGGATGCCTTCGCGTGCGCTGAAGACGCGATGCGAGTCGTTGCCGAACTCGCCCACGTCCACCAGCCGCGATCTGGCCGCGGGACCGGTGGCGCGCGCCTTGAAGGCGTTGAACATGCGGCCGGGCAAGGGCACCGGCCAGTAGCTGTCGTTGTCGCCGTACACCCACAGCGACGGGTAGCGCGCCAGGCCGCCATAGCTGGCAAAGGCATCGACCAGGCGCTCTTCCCAGTCCGGGCAGTTCAGGTTGCGCAGCCCGCCCGCGAAATTGACCACGCCCAGCACCCCCGGATAGCCGATGGTGCTGAACGCCATCGTGGTCAGGCCCCCGTGCGACTGGCCGATCACGACAATGCGGTCCATGTCCACATAGGGCTGCGTGGCCATGAAGTCGAGCGTGGCAACGACATCGTCGGCCTGCATCATGCCGTTGGTCTCGATGTCGCAGCTGCCGCCCACATAGGCGCCACCCGAGCGCGCAAAACCCTGCCGCATCGGCAGCACCACGGCGTAGCCGCGGCGCAGGAATTCCAGGCTCTGCGCCGGAAAGCGCGCGCGCCCCTGCATCGCGGGCCGGCCCGGCGCCTTGCCGTGGTTGATCACCACCAGCGGGAACGGCCCGTCGCCAGCCGGCTTGAATACCGTGGCCTCCAGGTCGATGCGCGACGGGATCGCCGCCTTAGGCAGCATCACCACCTGCTCCTGGAAGCGCATGCGCGGCGCAGGATTGCCGTTGCCGTTCGCGCTCTGCGCATGCCCGGACAGCGGCGCCAGCAAGGCAAGCGCCGTGACCAGGGCTGGGCTGCGAAGCAGGCGGGCGACGCTGCGCATGGGGTGGAAGGCGGTAATGGGGTCAGTAGCGGCGTGGCCGGGATTACATGCGGAACACGCCGAACTTCATCTCGTCGATCGGTGCGTTCAGGCTGGCGGAAAGACCCAGGCCCAGCACGGTGCGGGTCTGCGCCGGGTCGATCACGCCGTCGTCCCACAGCCGCGCGCTGGCGTAGTACGGATGGCCCTGGTGCTCGTACTGGTCGCGGATCGGCTGCTTGAACGCCTCTTCCTCCTGCGCGCTCCACTTGCCGCCCTTGCCTTCGATGCCGTCGCGGCGCACCGTGGCCAGCACGCTGGCGGCCTGCTCGCCGCCCATCACCGAGATGCGCGCGTTCGGCCACATCCACAGGAAGCGCGGCGAATAGGCGCGCCCGCACATGCCGTAGTTGCCGGCGCCGAACGAGCCGCCGATGATCACCGTGAACTTGGGCACCTGCGCGGTGGCGACCGCGGTCACCATCTTGGCGCCATTGCGGGCAATGCCTTCGTTCTCGTACTTGCGGCCCACCATGAAGCCGGTGATGTTCTGCAGGAACACCAGCGGGATCTTGCGCTGGCAGCACAGCTCGATAAAGTGCGCGCCCTTCAGGGCGGATTCGGAGAACAGGATGCCGTTGTTGGCGACGATGCCGACCGGGTAGCCCCAGATGCGCGCGAAGCCGCACACCAGCGTGGTGCCGTAGCGCGCCTTGAACTCGTCGAACTCGGAGCCGTCGACCAGGCGCGCGATCACCTCGCGCACGTCGTAGGGCTTGCGCGTGTCGGTGGGGATCACGCCGTACAGTTCTTCCACCGGGTAGAGCGGCTCGACCGGCTCGTGCAGGCGGATCTGGTCCGGCTTGCGGCGGTTCAGGTGCTGCACGATATTGCGCGCCAGGCTCAGCGCGTGATGGTCGTTCTGCGCAAAGTAGTCGGCCACGCCCGACAGGCGCGTATGCACGTCGGCGCCGCCCAGGTCCTCGGCGCTGACCTCCTCGCCGGTGGCGGCCTTCACCAGCGGCGGGCCGCCCAGGAAGATGGTGCCCTGGTTCTTGACGATGATGGACTCGTCGCTCATCGCCGGCACGTAGGCGCCGCCGGCGGTGCACGATCCCATCACCACCGCGATCTGCGGGATGCCCTGCTTGGACAGGTTGGCCTGGTTGTAGAAGATGCGGCCGAAGTGGTCGCGGTCGGGGAACACGTCGTCCTGGTTGGGCAGGTTGGCGCCGCCGGAATCCACCAGGTAGATGCACGGCAGGTTGTTCTCCTCGGCGATCTCCTGCGCGCGCACATGCTTCTTGACCGTCATCGGGTAGTAGGTGCCGCCCTTGACGGTGGCGTCATTGCAGACGATCACGCACTCCTGCCCGGCCACGCGGCCGATGCCGGTGATGATGCCCGCGCCCGGCGCGGCATCGTCGTACATGTCGTAGGCGGCCAGCTGCGACAGCTCCAGGAACGGCGTGCCGGGATCGAGCAGTTGCTGCACGCGCTCGCGCGGCAGCAGCTTGCCGCGTGACAGGTGCTTGTTGCGCGCGTCTTCGCCGCCGCCTTCGGCCAGCTTCGCGATCCTGGCCTTGAGGTCGGCCACCAGGGCCTGCATCGACTCGGCGTTGGCCTTGAAGGATTCGGAGCGGGCGTTGAGTTTGGTTTCCAGGGTGGGCATCTGTGTCTCTTCCTGCTTGATATTGGTTTTCGCCGTCCTGCCAGCGGCCGGGCTCAGCCTGCGTGCCTGGGCAGCGGGTGCCCCGGCATCAGGTCGTAGGGGTGCTTCCAGCCCGGCAGCGCACGGATGCGCTCGGCCCAGGCGTGGATATGCGGATACTCCTTGCGCCAGTGCACGCCGATCTCGTCGTCGAAGAAGACGTAGCCCGCCAGCGAGAAGTCCGCGATGGTGACGCGCTCGCCCAGCAGGAACGCTCGCCCGGCCAGGTGCGCATTGAGCACGTTCCACGCGCCTTCGCAGCGCGCGCGGAAGAACTCCAGCACGGCCGGGTCAGGCGACCTGGCAAAGGTGCGCATGAAACGGTAGGTGGCGGTGTAGGAGGTGAACTTGTGGTTGTCGAACAGCAGCCAGCGCAGCACCTCGGCGCGCTCGGCCTCGTCGCGCGGGCCGTAGGCATCGAGGCGCGTGGCCAGCGTTTCCAGGATGGCACCGGACTGCGACAGGCGCTGGCCGCCGAACTCCAGTACCGGCACCTCGCCCATCACGTTGATGGCGCGGTATTCGGGCGTGCGGGTCTCGCCGTTGAAGAAATCGACGAAGCGCGGCTGCCACAGCTGCTGGCCGCGCTGCACGCCGACGGTTTCCAGCAGCAGCGCCACCTTGTAGGCATTGCCGGACTGGGCAAAGCAATACAGCAGGTACTCAGGCTCGTTCCGCTTCTCGATGCTCATGATGTCTCCCCGATCATGTCGCCATCCACATAGAGCCAGCGCGGTGCCTCGCCAGGCGCGCGCGGCTCGCGTACAAAGCGGCTGCGTTCGTGCAGCCGCATGGCGCGCCCGCCTACCTTGTAGCGCGCCACGAATTCCACTTCGGCATGCGCATCGTCCTGCTGCGCATGCGCCTTCACCGTGAGCCCGAGCCAGCGCGTGGCGGTATCCGGCAACAGGTCGGCCGGGCAGGTCGATGCATGCCAGGTCTGCCGCAGCCATTCCATGTCGTTCAGCACATAGGCGCTGTAGCGCGAGCGCATCAGCGCCTCGGCATTGGGCGGCAGTGCCTCGCCACGATGGAAGCGGCCGCAGCAGGCGGCATAGTCCGCGCTGCCACACGGGCACGGCACCGGTCCGGCCTTGGGCAGGCGGCCTGCCGCTTTCGCCGTCATCCCACCAGCTCCGGCAGGTCGCGCATATCGGTGAAGATGGTGCCCGCGCCGGCCTCGCGCAGCAGCGCGGCATCGTTGCGCTCGGCGTAGCCGAACACCGTCATGCCGGCGGCAACGCCCGCAGTCACGCCGGTCGGGCTGTCTTCCACCACGGCGCAGCGCCCCGGCTCAACGCCCATGGTGCGCGCGGCCAGCAGGTACACATCGGGCGCGGGCTTGCTGCGCGCCACTTCGGTGGCGGAGAAGATATGCTCGCGCTCATCCTGCTGGAACAGCTCGACCAGGCCGGTCCTGGTCAGCTGCAGCTTGACCTTGACGCGGTCCGCACCCGACGCCACGCACACCGGCATGCCGGTGGCGGCGATCTTGCCAATCGCCTCGCGCACATGGGCGACCGCGGCGACTTCCGCTTCCAGCACCGCATTGCGGCGCGCCAGCCAGGTCGACAGCCAGTTCTCGGGCAGCGGCGCGCCGCGCATGCGCTCGATCATCTCCAGCTCTTCGCGCACGGCGCGGCCGAGGAACAGGCGCGTGGAGTCTTCCAGCGAGATCTCGATGCCAAGCTCGTTCAGCATCTGGTTGAGCACGCGGTTGACGATGGGCTCGCTGTCGACGAGCACGCCGTCGCAGTCGAAGATCACGCAATCGAATCGGCCGGAATGGCCACGGGTTGCTGCAGTCATGCGGGTTTCTTTTCCTTGGTGTCCAGGCTCGGCACGGCCCGGAGTTCAGTCTGGCGGCGGCTCTTCAGGTGGGCCTCGACCTGGTCGAAGCGGTCGAAGCCCCAGAACGGCTCGCCGTCGATGATGACGAAGGGCGAGCCGAACACGCCCTTGGCCATCGCCACGTCGATCTCGGCCTTGAGCTGGTCCTTGATCTGGTAGCTGGTGGCGCCGGCATCCAGCGCCTGCACGTCCACGCCCAGCGGCTCGGCCAGCTTCATGATCTCGGCCGGCTCGGCGATATTGATGTCGTCGACGAACAGCGCGCGGTACACCGACTTGGCAAAGGCCGCGGCGATGTCGTCGCCGTGGTGGTTCTGCAGCCACAGCATGGCGCGCGCGGCGTGCGTGGTGGGCAGCGGGAAATGCGTGGGGCGCTTGTATTCGATGCCGTGGAAGCGCGCGGTGCGCTCGAAATCGCGCCACGAATAATCGCCCTTGAGCGGCAGCTGCGGCAGCGGCGAGGCGCCCGTGGTCTTGAACACCACGCCCAGCAGGATGGGATGCCAGGCGACGATGCGCCCGTACTTCTGCGCCAGGTCGTCGATGCGGGTACTGGCAAAGTAGCCGTAGGGCGAAGAGAAATCAAAGTAGAAGTCGATCGCTGCGGTCATGTCGGGGCCCTTCTTGTTGTGGTTGCCGGTACTGGGATCAGGGAAGCGTGCCGCCTTCGCGGCCCACGCCCCATCGTACGCGCATCGCTAGGCCAGCGCGCGCGCGATCAGGATCTTCTGGATATCGCTGGTGCCCTCATAGATCTGGCATACGCGCACGTCGCGGTAGATGCGCTCCACCGGGAAGTCGCTGACGTAGCCGTAGCCGCCGAACACCTGGATCGCATCCGAGCACACCCGCTCTGCCATCTCGCTGGCAAAGAGCTTGGCCATGGCCGCTTCCTTCAGGCACGGGCGGCCGGCGTCGCGCAGTGCGGCGGCGTGCCACACCATCTGGCGCGCCACGTCGATGCGGGTGGCCATCTCGGCCAGGCGGAACTGCACCGCCTGATGCTGGAACAGCGGCTGGCCGAAGCTCTCGCGCTCCTTGGCATAGGCCAGCGCCGCCTCGAACGCCGCGCGCGCCATGCCGATGCTCTGCGAGGCGATGCCGATGCGCCCGCCTTCCAGTCCCGACAGCGCCATCTTGTAGCCGCCGCCCTCGTCGCCGAGCAGGTTGGCCGCCGGCACGCGGCAGTCCTCGAACAGGATCTGCGCGGTGTCCGACGAGTGCTGGCCGAGCTTGTCCTCCAGCCGCGCCACCACGTAGCCCGGGGTCGAAGTCGGCACGATGAAGGCGCTGATGCCGCGCTTGCCTGCGGCCTTGTCGGTCACGGCCAGCACGATCGCCACGTGGGCGTTCTGGCCGCTGGTGATGAACTGCTTGACGCCGTTGAGCACGTAGTGGTCGCCATCGCGTACCGCAGTGGTGCGCAGCGCCGACGCATCCGAGCCGACGTGCGGCTCGGTCAGGCAGAACGCGCCCAGCATCTCGCCGCGCGCCAGCGGCACCAGCCACTGCTGCTTCTGCGCCTCGCTGGCGAACGACATCAGCATGCTGCACACCGGGCAGTTGTTGACGCTGATGACGGTGGAGGTGCCGCCATCGCCGGCCGCGATCTCTTCCAGGATCAGC
This sequence comes from Cupriavidus sp. CPT47-8839-RL05A, assembly GCF_058792255.1. Lineage (NCBI taxonomy): Bacteria > Pseudomonadati > Pseudomonadota > Betaproteobacteria > Burkholderiales > Burkholderiaceae > Cupriavidus > Cupriavidus sp. CPT47-8839-RL05A. Next base: position 32,871 of record NZ_JBYTEG010000023.1, read on the forward strand.
GCCAGCGACAGGTAGTCCAGTCCGGCGCCGCCATATTCCTCCGGAACCGCCACGCCGTAGGCACCCAGCGCCGCGAGTTCGCGGTGCACGTCCTTGGGGAAGGTCTTGTCGCGGTCCCACTGCGCGGCCTGCGGCGCGATCACTTCCTGCGCGAACTGGCGCACGGCGTCTCGGATCATTTCCTGTTCGGGGGTCAGCAGCATGTCGGTTCGATGCTCAGTGTGCGGGCGCGCTTACCAGGGGATGGGCGTGCCGTCGTAGTTGTGGAAGGTGCCGTTGTCGCGCCGCTTGACGCCGGCCAGCACCTGGCGCATGCCCTTGACGCTCTGCTGCACGGTCAGGTCGGCTTCCTGGCCGCCCATGTCGGTCTTGACCCAGCCCGGGTGCAGCGCGACGCAGGTGGCGTGGCGCGCATCGAGCGACACCGCGCGCAGCGCCGCATTGGCGCCGGCCTTGCTGACGCGGTACAGCCAGCTGGTGCTGTGCTCCATCGCGGTGATGCTGCCCATGCGCGAAGACAGCACCGCCAGCACGCCGCCGTGGCCGGACTGGCCCGCTTCGACATAGGGCAGCAGCAGCGGCAGCGCCATCATCGGGCCCAACACGTTGACATGCATCACCCGGTCGAATTCCTGCGGCGTGACCGGTTGCGCGCCTTCGGTGCGGGGTCCCAGCACGCCGGCGTTGTAGATCGCCACGTCGAGGGCTTCGCCGTCGAGCTTCCAGCCCAGGCCCGCGACCGCGCCGGCATCGGACAGGTCGACCTGATGGGCTTCGGCGCCCAGCGCCTGCAATGCGCCGACGCCTTCGGGCGTACGCGCCGCCGCAATGACGCGCCAGCCGTCGGCACGGTACTGGCGTACGAATTCAAGGCCGATGCCGCGCGAGGCACCGAGGATCAGGACGGTTGGCAAGGCTGTGCTCCTTTGTCGGGCTGGCCGGAGCGCGAAATGACTCGCCCGGCCACGGGTTCAGCAAACTGCCTCTGTCTTGCTCCCTCTCCCGCTTGCGGGAGAGGGGAGAAAACAAGCGGGAAGGAGCGCGTTACAGGATCTCGATCCCCACCGCAGTCGCCTCACCCCCACCGATACACAAGCTCGCCACCCCACGCTTGCCGCCGGTCTTGCGCAATGCGCCGATCAGCGTGGTCATGATGCGCGCGCCCGAAGCGCCGATCGGGTGCCCCAGTGCGCAGGCGCCACCATGGATATTGACCTTGTCGCGCGGGATCTTGAGGTCGTGCATGGCCGCCATCGGCACCACGGCGAAGGCCTCGTTGATCTCGAACAGGTCGACGCTGTCGGTGGTCCAGTCCAGCTTGCGGTACAGCTTGGAAATCGCTTCCACCGGCGCGGTGGTGAACCAGCCCGGCGCCTGCGCGTGGGTGGTGTGGCCGAGCATGCGCGCGATCGGCTGCAGGCCGAGCTGCTTCGCGGTGGAGGCGCGCATCATCACCAGCGCCGAGGCGCCGTCGTTGATGGACGACGACGAGGCCGCCGTGATGGTGCCGTCCTTGGCAAAGGCGGGCTTGAGCGAGGGGATCTTGTCGAGCTTGATGCGGCGCGGGCCTTCGTCGGTGTCGATCACGGTGTCGCCCCCCCTGCCGGACACGGTCACCGGCGCGATCTCCCAGCGGAAGTCGCCGTTCTCGGTGGCCTGCTGGGCGCGGCGCACGCTTTCCATCGCGAATTCGTCCTGCTGCTCGCGCGTAAAGCCATACTTGGCGGCGCAGTCCTCGCCGAAGGTGCCCATGGCGCGGCCCTTGTCATACGCGTCTTCCAGGCCGTCCAGCATCATGTGGTCGTAGATCATGCCGTGGCCGATGCGGTAGCCGCCGCGGCCCTTCGGCACCAGGTACGGCGCATTGGTCATGCTCTCCATGCCGCCGGCAATGGCAACATCGAACGAGCCCGCGATCAGCCCGTCGTAGACGGTCATGGCCGCGCGCATGCCCGAGCCGCACATCTTGTTGACGGTGGTGCAGCCCACGCCCAGCGGCAGGCCCGCGCCCAGCGCGGCCTGGCGCGCCGGGGCCTGGCCCTGGCCGGCCGGCAGCACGCAGCCGAACACCACTTCTTCCACCTGCTCGGGCTTCAGGCCTGCGCGCTCGACGGCGGCGCGGATGGCCACGGCGCCCAGCTGCGGCGCGGTGACGCTGGCGAATTCGCCCTGGAACGCAGCCATCGGCGTGCGGGCGGCTGAAACGATGACGATCTCTTCCATGTCGGGTCTCCTGGATCGGTGTATGAAGAAGCGGTGTCGGGTGCGTCCGGTCAGCGGATCGACGCCTGCGGCGGGTCGCCGTACTGGCGGTAGGCCGCGGCCAGCTGCTCATGCAGTTCGTCGTTGTTGCTGGCGGCCATGCCCAGGTCGCGCAGCAGGCCGTCGGACACGCCGTAGACCCAGCCATGCACGGTCACGGCCTGGCCGCGGGTCCAGGCGTCCTGGATCACGGTGGTCTGGCAGACGTTGTTGACCTGCTCGATCACATTGAGCTCGCACAGCCGGGTATGGGCGTCGTCCTCGCGCAGCAGCGTGCCGAGATAGGCCTCGTGCTTGTCAGCCACGTCGCGCACATGGCGCAGCCAGTTGTCGGCCAGGCCGATGCGCTCGCGCTTGAGCGCGACCTTGACACCGCCGCAGCCGTAGTGGCCCACCACGGTGATATGGCGCACCTTGAGCACCTCTACCGCGAACTGGATCACCGACAGCGCGTTCAGGTCGCTGTGCGCGATCACGTTGGCGATATTGCGGTGGACGAACACCTCGCCCGGGGCCAGGCCCAGGATCTGGTTGGCCGGCACGCGCGAATCGGAGCAGCCGATCCACAGGTACTCGGGCGCCTGCTGGTTGGCCAGGCGCATGAAAAAGGTGGGGTCTTCGGCGTTGACCCGGTCAACCCACTCGCGGTTGTTGCGGAACAGCTGGGCGATGGCGTCAGTCATGCGACCCTCCTTGCGGGACCAGGATCGGCAACGGCGCCCTGCGCGCCGCCGGCTTCGCCGTAGCGGTAAATGAATCGCTCTGAACTGTGATAGGCAAAGAAGTCATGAACATGTCCGGCCAGCAGCCGGTCCTTATGGCTCTGCCACATGGCAGGTTCGAAAAAATCCGCATGATGGCGCAGGAACGCCGCGCGCACGCGCGTGTCGCCCAGCAGGAAGGTGCGGAAGGTCTCGGGAAAGATATCGTGCGGACGCACCGTGTACCAGACCTCGCCCGACATCTCCTCTTCCTCGTTGCGCGGCTGCGGCACGTGGCGGATGTTGCAGTCGGTCAGGTACTCGATCTCGTCGTAGTCGTAGAACACCACGCGCCCGTGGCGCGTGACGCCGAAGTTCTTGTACAGCATGTCTCCCGGGAAGATGTTCGCTGCGATCAGCTCCTTGACGGCGTTGCCGTATTCGATCACGCCGTGCTCGACCTGCGCGTCAGTGCCCTCCGTCAGGTAGATGTTCAGCGGCGTCATGCGGCGTTCGATATAGACGTGGCGCACCACGATCTCTTCGCCGCCGTCCTTGCCGCGCTGGTATTCGATCATCGACGGCGCGTGCTGCTCGAACTCGCGCACCAGCGCCTCGTCGAAGCGCGAGAGCGGGAAGGCCACGTCGGAGTACTCCAGCGTATCGGCCATGCGGCCGACGCGGTCGTGCTGCTTGACCAACTGGTACTTGGACTTGACCAGCTCGCGCGTGGTTTCCTTGGGCGCCGGGAAAAAGTCCTTGATGACCTTGAACACGTAGGGGTACGACGGCAGCGTGAACACCAGCATCACCAGCCCGCGGATGCCGGGTGCAACGATGAACTTGTCCGACGAATGCTGCAGGTGGTGCAGGAAGTCGCGGTAGAACAGGTTCTTGCCCTGCTTCTGCAGGCCCAGCGAGGTATAGATCTCGGCGCGCGGCTTGCGCGGCATGATGTCGCGCAGGAAGGTCACGTAGGCCGACGGGATCTCCATGTCGACCATGAAATAGGAGTGCGTGAACGAGAACAGGATCAGCAGCTGTTCCTTCTTGAGCAGCACCGTGTCCAGCGCCAGCTTGCCGCCGGGGCCATGCACGATCGGGATCGCCAGCGGGAAAGTGCGGTCGCCGTTCAGGATACGGCCGATGATGAAGGCCGACTTGTTGCGGAAGAACAGCGACGACAGCGTATGTACCTGGAAATTCGGCGCGATGCGCAGGTCGCCGAAATGCTCGCTGACCGCTCGCACCACGTAGCCGATGTCGCGCTGCAGGTCCTCGAACGGGGACTCCAGCTGGAAGTTGTGCACGATACGCTCGAAGCACGCGGCCATACCCTCGCGGCTGCCCGGGTAGTAGGCGCGGAAGGTCGGGCGCGTGGGCGATTCCTCGTTCTCGATGTACTCGGTCGAGATCGCCGGGCGCACGAAGATGAAATCGTTGTTGAAGTACGAGCGGTGCAGGATGCGCGTGCAGACCGAATTGAAGAAGGTCTCGGCCAGCTCGGGCTGGTGGTGGTTGGTCAGGAGGCCGATGTAGTGCAGCTTGATCTGCTGCCAGATCTCGTCCTCGATGTTCTCGGCGTCGTACTCGTCTTCCAGGATCACGCTCGATTCGCGCACGCGCTCGTTGTAGAACGCAATGCGGTCGCGCTGGATCTGCTGCAGCCCGTGCCAGTCGCCGGCCTCGAACTTCAGCTTGGCCTGGTGGCTGACCTCGCGGAACAGGCGGTAATGCTTGTCGAACCCGTCGAGCATCGTTCTCGCCACATCGAAGGCAATCTGCGAAGAGAGCAGTTTGGGGAAGTGGGACATGGGTCGACGGGGGCCGGGGAGAAAGTGCGGCGAGAGGTCTTGCGACGGGTACTGAGATTGTAATGGGGTTCGGGCGGGGGCTCCGGGTGATTTCGGCGCCCCCCTTGCGCTTTACATGGTCTCGGCGAACAGCTCGCGGCCGATCAGCATGCGGCGGATTTCCGAGGTGCCGGCGCCGATCTCGTACAGCTTGGCGTCGCGCCACAGGCGGCCGGCCGGGTATTCGTTGATATAGCCGTTGCCGCCCAGGATCTGCACGGTCTCGCCCGCCATCCAGGTGGCCTTCTCGGCGGTGTACAGGATCACCGCGGCGCAGTCCTTGCGCACCTGGCGCACATGGCCGCTGCCCAGCGCGTCCAGGTTCTTGCCGACCGTGTACAGGTAGCTGCGCGCCGCCTGCAGCGTGGTGTACATATCGGCCACCTTGCCCTGGATCAGCTGGAATTCGCCGATGCTCTGGCCAAACTGCTTGCGGTCGTGGATATACGGGGTGACCACGTCCATGCACGCCTGCATGATCCCGACCGGTCCGCCGGACAGCACCGCGCGCTCATAGTCCAGCCCGCTCATCAGCACCTTGGCGCCGCCGTTCTCGGCGCCCAGGATGTTCTCGACCGGCACTTCCACGTCCTGGAACACCAGTTCGCCGGTGTGGGAGCCGCGCATGCCCAGCTTGTCCAGCTTCTGCGCCACCGAGAAGCCCTTCATGCCCTTCTCGACGATAAAGGCGGTCATGCCGCGCGCGCCCAGCTCGGGCTCGGTCTTGGCGTAGACCACCAGCACATCGCAGTCGGGGCCGTTGGTGATCCACATCTTGGTGCCGTTGAGCACGTAGCGGTCGCCCTTGAGCTCGGCGCGCAGCTTCATGCTGACCACGTCGGAGCCGGCATTGGGCTCACTCATGGCGAGCGCGCCGATCCATTCGCCCGAGACCAGCTTGGGCAGGTACCTGGCCTTCTGCGCGGCGGTGCCGTTGCGGTGGATCTGGTTCACGCACAGGTTGGAGTGCGCGCCGTAGGACAGGCCCACCGACGCCGAGGCGCGGCTGATCTCTTCCATCGCGATCATGTGCGCCAGGTAGCCCATATTGGCGCCGCCGTATTCCTCGGCCACGGTGATGCCCAGCACGCCCAGGTCGCCCATCTTCTTCCAGGCGTCCATCGGGAACTGGTCGGTGCGGTCGATCTCGGCGGCGCGCGGGGCCAGCTCGGCCTGGGCCCAGTCGCGCACGGAGTTGCGCAGCATCTCGATGTCTTCGCCCAGATCGAATTTCAGGCCTGGCAGTTCGGTCATGATGGTCTCCTGTTTGGAATCGGTATGTGTGTCGGGTTCCGGATGGATGGCCGGAGCCGTCAGTTCAGACGTGGCCCAGAGTCTTGACCACGCACAGCGTCATCAGCATGGTGGCCACCTGCTTGCGGCGGCCGTCCTGCTCGACATAGACATCGCCCTGCGCCACGATCAGCGTGCGCCCGGGCTTGAGGACCCGCCCCACCGCCACCAGGCGTTCGCCCTGGGCGGGGGACAGCAGGTTGATCTTGTACTCGGCGGTCAGGCCCGCCTCATCTTCGCCCACCATCGTGAGCGCGGCATAGCCGCAGGCGCTGTCCGCCAGCGCACCCACCACGCCGCCGTGGAAGAAGCCGTGCTGCTGGGTCACGCCGTCGGACCACGGCATCGCCAGCTCGACCTCGCCGCGCTCCACCCGCCGCAGGGTCGCGCCAAAGGTGGTCATCAGCCCCTGGCGGGAAAAGCTGGTGGCGATGGCGTCGGCGCGCGCGGCGGACAGCGATCCTGGTTCAGCGGGTACGGCACTGGCGTTGGATGACGTCATGGCGGAGTTCCGGTGTGAAAACGTTGGGTCGCCGGCAGCAACAGGCTGCGCGCGCTGTCCGGGTATTCTATTGACGTTTACGTAAACGTCAATCCCATCCGGCACGGATGCCGGTGGAAGTGGCGCTTCAGGCGGCCGAGGTCCGGGCCGGCGCATCGCCGCCTTCCGTGGCCGGCTGCTGCTTGCCGGTCTGGGCGGCCAGCAAGGCCCTGCACTGGCGCTCATGCTGGTCGATCTCGGCCAGTTGTGCCTGCAGGTCTTCCATCTGCCGCTCCAGTGTGCGCCGGTGCGCCGCGAGCGAGTGCAGGAAGCGCTCCAGCTGCGGGGCTGTGTCGCGTGGTGACTCGTAGAGGTCAAGGATCTCGCGGATCTCATTGAGAGTAAGCCCCAACCTCTTGCCGCGCAGCGTCAGCTTCAGCCGGGTCCGTTCACGGCCGTTGTAGACACGCTTGCGCCCGCCCGGCCCTTCGCGCTCCGGCGACAGCAGGCCCTGGTCCTCGTAGAAACGGATGGCCCGGGGCGTGATGTCGAATTCACGCGCAAGGTCGGTGATGGTGTAGGTGGCGGAAGCCGCCGCTGGCGTCGCTGACATAGCCTGCCCAAAGAAAGTGAACGGTCGTTCGTTGTGAAGTCAAGTTTTCGCTTAAGATGGAAACGAACCCGTATGATTGACGTTTACGTTAGCGTCAACCAGATCGGCTGGCAACCGGTGCTTGCACGCCCCTGCTCGATGCTTGGCGTGCCGGCAGAACGAGAAAGCCCGCGCCCCGCGCCAGGCTTCGACCACGAGACTCCTCATGAACGCACTCGAACACCAGCTCCAATACCCGTTCGGCGATACCATGCCCGAGCCCGGCTCCAAGCAGGAAGTCGCCCCCGGCGTCTACTGGCTGCGCATGCCGCTGCCGTTCGCGCTCGACCATATCAACCTGTGGCTGCTGCGCGACCGCCTGGACGGCCGCGACGGCTGGACCATCATCGACTGCGGCATCACCAACGACATCATCAAGGGCCACTGGGAAACCATCTTCGCCAATGAGCTGGAAGGCCTGCCAGTGGTGCGCGTGCTGGTGACGCACAGCCACCCCGACCATGTCGGCCTGGCGCACTGGCTGTGCAAGCGCTTCGGCGTGCGGCTGTGGATGAGCCTGGGCGACTACATGAGCGCGCGCGTGATGGGCAGCGGCACCGGTGCCGGCTCCAGCGCGGGCGGCGACGCCGCCGCCGCGCACTTCGCGCTGCACGGCCTGACCGATGCCGACAGCCAGGAAAAGCTGCGCGCGCGCAAGACCTACTACCCGTCGCTGGTGCCGGACCTGCCGGCGCAGTACCGCCGCATGATGGAGGGCGACACGGTGCGGATCGGCACCGATGCGGCGACCTCGGCCTGGCGCGTGATCACCGGCTTCGGCCATTCGCCCGAGCACGTGGCGCTGTACAACGCCGCCACCAATGTGCTGATCTCCGGCGACATGGTGCTGCCGCGCATCTCGACCAATGTCAGCGTGTTCGACATGGAGCCCGAAGGCAATTCGCTGCAGCTCTACCTGGATTCGCTCGGCAAGTACGAACCGCTGCCGCAGGACGTGCTGATCCTGCCCTCGCATGGCCGCCCCTTCCGCAACCTGCATACCCGCATCATGCAGCTGCGCGAGCACCATGCCGACCGCCTCGCCGAAACGCTCGAAGCCTGCGGCGAGAAGGCCTGCAGCGCGCACGACATCGTCAGCGTGATCTTCAAGCGCCAGTTCGACATCCACCAGATGACCTTCGCCATGGGCGAGTCGCTGGCCCACCTGCACTGCCTGTGGCACCGCGGCGAGCTGGCGCGGGAAACCGGCGATGACGGCGTGATCCGCTTCCGCGCGGCCTGACTGGCTTAGTTGGCGGCCGCCAGCGCCGCCAGGTAGCGCACCCCGTCGACGGCGCGGCTGCCATACCAGGACAGCATCTCGCCGTCGACCAGCAGCACCGGCTTGCCAAGCTGGCGCTCGAGCGCGTCGGCGTGGTCTTCGGTGAAGCGGTAGGGCTCGGTCGACAGCAGCACCAGGTCGAGCTCGCGCACCAGCGCGTCGCTCCAGCGGAAGGTGGGATAGCGCTCGCCGGGCGCGTTGGGGCGGCTGCAGTCGCCGCCCACGCAGGCCTGCAATGCGGCACTGCCCTCGGGCCAGGTGTGCCAGTTGGCCAATGCCAGCATGCGGCTGATATAGGTATCGCGCGACACCGTCATCCACGGGTCCTGCCAGATCGCATACAGCACGCGGCGCGCCGGCCACGGGCGCACGCGGATCGCGTCCAGCTGCACCTGCAGCGCCGTGCACAGCGCCTCGGCCTCGGCGTGGCAGCCAAAGATCCCGCCCAGCAGCTGGTACAGCCCCAGGTTGTCTTCCGGCGCGCACGGATGGGTGACGATCACATTGGGCACGAATGCGCGGATCTCGTCCACGGTCTCGCGCCGGTTCTCATCGATATTGACCACCACGTGCGTGGGCGCCAGCTCGCGCAGCCGCGCCACGTTCACGTCCTTGGTGCCGCCCACCTTGGGCACCGCGCGCACGGCCGGCTCCGGGTGGATGCAGAAGCCGGTGCGCGCCACCATCTGCCGGGCCATCCCGAGCGCGAACAGCAACTCCGTCACCGACGGCACCAGCGACGCGATCCGCACCACCCCGCTGGCGGCGGCATGCTGCTGGCCGATGGCGTCGCGCCACATGGTCAGGGCTCCTGCGGCGGGTCGGCGCGCCGCGGCTTGCGCGGCGCGCCCGCGGCCAGCGCATCGTAGAGCCAGCGCGGCATCACGTGCAGCAGCGCCGCCACCACGCCCATCGGCCACGGAATCACGCGGAACCGCCGTCCTGCCGCGATTACCCGCACGGCCTTGCGCGCGAACACGTCGGCATCGGTCAGGAACGGCATGCGGTACGGGTTGTGCGCGGTCATCGGCGTGCGGATATAGCCGGGCGCGATCGTGACCACGCGGATGCCGTGCGCGCGCTGCTCCAGCCGCAGGCTTTCCAGCAGCTTGATCACCGCCGACTTGGACGCGCTGTAGGCGCCCGCGCCCGGCAGCCCGCGCACGCCGGCGACGCTGGCAATGCCCACCAGCGTGCCGCGGCGCCCGAAGTGGCCGGGCTCGCGCGCCTGCATCGCATGCATGAACGGCTGGAAGGTGGTCAGCACGCCAAACCAGTTGGTATCCATCACCTGGCGGAAGGCGTCGAGGTCCTCGCGCTCGCTGGCGACGGTGCCGACCGAGACCCCGGCATTGGCGATCACCACGTCCGGGCAGCCGAAATGGCCGACGAAGTCTTCAGCGGCACGCGCCATGGCGTCGGCATCGCGCACATCGGCGCCGTAGACGCGCACCGCGCCCGGGTTGGGCAGCGTGGCGACAAACTCGCGCAGCGCGTCCTCGCGGCGCGCCACCAGCCCGAGGATGGCGCCTTGCGACGCGTATTCGCGCGCGAGAGCCTGGCCCAGGCCGCTGGAGGCGCCGGTGAGGAAGACTTTGAGGGGACGCATGAAGGCAGGGTTGCAGTCTGAAATAAAAAACGGCTGGTACAGGATACCAGCCGTTTGGCTTGCTACAGGTGTTGGATAACCCTCGGCTTGCGAAGGTCGCCAGCAGATTACATCTTCTTCGCCTTAACCTGATCCACCAGGTAATCCATGGTCTGGATCGCGCCCTGCTTGTTGCCGGCAATCGACGGCGAGGTCACGTACTTGCCCTGCACCACCACGGTCGGCACGCCGTCGATCTTGTAGGCGTCGGCGATCTTGTTGGCGCGCTGCGAGTTGGTGGTCACCGTGAACGAGTTGTAGGCATCCAGGAAGGCCTTGCGGTCCACGCCGTTCCTGGCCATGACTTCGGCGATCTCGTTGGGGTCCGTCATGCGCTTGCGGTCCACGTGGATGGCGTTGAAGACCTTGTTGTGCATGGCGTCGAGCTTGCCGATGGCTTCCAGCGCATAGAAGATCTTGGTGTGCGGCAGCAGGTCGTCACGGAACGCGACCGGCACGCGCTTGAAGACCACGTTGCCGCCCTGCTTCTTGACCCAGGCTTCCAGGTCCGGCTCGAAATCGTAGCAGTGCGGGCAGCCGTACCAGAAGAACTCGGTCACCTCGATCTTGCCCGCGGCGACCGGCTGGGCCGCCTTCAGGACCTGGTATTCCTTGCCCTCGGCGGGCGCCGCCCGGGACGGGGCGGACATCAGCAGGCCGCCCACGGCGGCGAACATGGCGAACAGTGCGGCGAGTTTTTTCATCTTGGTGCGGCCTTGCGGTTGGACGATGAGCGTATGACAGCGGCGGCGGCGTCCGGTTCAGCGAAACGCCGGCTGCTTCTGGTGACAACGTGTTGCGGCGGTTACCGGCGATTACTGCCAGTGCCGCCGGACACGACCGGAATAACGCCTGACCCTGCGGTCCGGCTTACTGCTTGGTGAAGCGGATCACCGAGGCCTCGAAGCCGGACGACTGCAGCCGGTCGCGTGCCTTGTTCATGTCTTCGATGCGGTTGAACGGCCCCAGGCGCACCCGGTACATCTTGACGCCGTTGACATCGCGTTCGGTGATCCGGGCTTCGAAGCCCTGCATCGCCAGGTTGGCCTTCTGGCGGTCGGCGTCGTCCGACGAGCGGAACGCGCCCACCTGCAGCAGGTAGCCCACCTTGTTGGCATCGGCCTGGGCGATCTCGGCGATCGGGTCGGCCACCGGCTTCTCGGCCGGCTTGCTGGCGACAGGCTTGTCAGCCGGCTTCTCCACGGGCTTTTCCACCGGCTTCTCGGCCGGACGGGCGACGGCCACCGGGGGTTGCTGGCCGTTCTGGCCGTTCTGGCCATGCTGGCCGTTCTGCTTCGGTTCCGGCTCGGGCGCCTGGCCCACCGGCTTGGCCGGGGTCTTGCTCCACAGCGGCTTGTTGGGGTCGCTCGGGCCCTCGTCGGCGCGCTGGGCCGGCGGCGGCAGCTGGCTGGTGACATTGCCCGGCTCGCTCGGGCGCGGGGCACTCTTCTGCTGGAACGGGGTCGGCGACTTGGTGATGTACAGGGCGACCACCACGGCGATGGCCAGCCCGACGATCAGCCCGAGCACCAGGCCCAGGAACGTACCGCCGCGTTGCTGGTTGCGGCGGACATGGCGCGACTCGCGCTTGCGTTGCTGTTGCATGAAGTCCTCTTCGGTGATGCCGGGATTATAGGGCCAGCGCCGCCAACGGCAGCACTGGCATCGTCCCCGGGGCCGGATGGCCCCGTACCCCCGCGCGGGGGCGCCGGACGCCTGCTTACATGCGGCGCGGGGCGGACACGCCGATCACCGCCAGGCCATTGCGCAGCACCTGGCGCGTGGCGGCCAGCAGCGCCAGCCGGGCGCGCTTGACGGCCTCGTCGTCAACCAGCACACGGTCGGCGTTGTAGAAGGCGTGGAAGTCGCCGGCCAGGTCGCGCAGGTAGAAGGCGACCGCATGCGGCGCCAGCTCGGCGGCGGCGCCCGACAGCATGTCCGGGAACTCGGCCAGACGGCGGCCCAGCGCCTGCGCCTGGGCGCTGGCTTCGGGTCCGGTCACGGCGGACAGGTCGGCGCCGGCCAGCTCGGCCAGGCGGGCTTCCCAGTCCGCGCCGCCCCACGACTCGAAGATCGAGCAGATGCGGGCGTGGGCGTACTGCACGTAGTACACCGGGTTCTCGTCGTTCTGCTTGAGCGCCAGGTCGACATCGAACACGAACTCGGTATCGGCCTTGCGCGACAGCAGGAAGAAGCGCACCGCGTCGCGGCCGCGGGTGAAGTGCTGCGGCCAGTCGGCCACGCCGGTATCCAGGCAGCCGCGGATGGTCTCGTCGCCGCCGTTGGACCATTCGATCAGGTCGCGCACGGTGACATAGGAGCCGGCGCGCTTGGAGATCTTGACCTCCTCGCCGTTCTTCATCACGGTGACCATCTTGTGCAGCACGTAGTCGGGGTAGCCCTGCGGGATGCCCATGTCCAGGCCCTGCAGGCCGGCGCGCACGCGTGCGATGGTGCCGTGGTGGTCGCTGCCCTGCACGTTGATGACCTTGGTGAAGCCGCGCTCCCACTTGGTGGTGTGGTAAGCGACGTCCGGCACGAAGTACGTATAGGTGCCGTCGCTCTTCTTCATCACGCGGTCCTTGTCGTCGCCGTCGTCGGTGGTGCGCAGCCACAGCGCGCCCTCGCTCTCGTAGGTCTTGCCCTTGGCCGTAAGCGACTGCACCGCGGCTTCGACGCGGCCGTCGCTGTACAGCGACGACTCCAGGTAATAGCGGTCGAACTTGACGCCGAAGGCCTGCAGGTCGATGTCCTGCTCGTTGCGCAGGTAGGTGACGGCAAACTTGCGGATCGAGTCGATGTCCTCGACGTTGCCCGACGCGGTCACGGGCTCGCCGTCAGAAGCGCTGACGGTCTTGCCGGCCAGGAAGTCGGCGGCGATGTCGGCGATGTAGTCGCCGTTGTAGGCGGCCTCGGGCCAGCTGGCGTCGCCGGGCTTGAGGCCGCGCGCGCGCGCCTGCACCGACAGCGCCAGGGTCTGGATCTGCACGCCGGCGTCGTTGTAGTAGAACTCGCGGTGCACGTGCCAGCCCTGCCACGACAGCAGGTTGGCCAGCGCGTCGCCCAGTGCCGCCTGGCGGCCATGGCCGACGTGCAGCGGGCCGGTCGGGTTGGCCGAGACGAACTCCACCAGCACCTGGCCGTGCACGCCGCGCTCGCGCGCGCCGTAGTGGTCGCCCTCGGCCAGCACCGCGCGCAGCACGTCGGCCTTGGCGGCCGGGGTCAGGCGCAGGTTGATGAAGCCGGGGCCGGCAATCTCCATGGCCTGGACCAGGCCCTGCGCGCGCGCGTCGGCCTGCACGGCATCGACGATGCGCTGGGCCAGCTCGCGCGGGTTGCTCTTGAGCGCGCGCGCGACCTGCATGGCGACGTTGCAGGCAAGGTCGCCGTGGGCGGCCACCTTGGGCCGCTCGAAGGTGACGGCGGGCAGGGTGGCATCGGCCGGGGCGAGCGCGCGCACCGCATCAGTGAACGCGGCGGCAAGATTGGAGGTCTGAACAGGCAGCATGGATGTCGGAAGCCCTGTGGGCAAGGTATTCAGGCACCGCCTTGGGCGGCGCCGTCGCCCGGAAGGCGGCAAGTGACGGCAAAGGAACAGTGAACGCCGCGCCGCGCCGCGTGACAGGCATTGGAATCGGGAACGCCGAATTTTATCAGGTGCTATGCTGACATCATGCGCGAGGATGGCCCCGGGCCACAATCCGGGCCCAAAATCAGCGAGACTTCCCGCCCCCGGGAACGCCCCCCGCCTCTCCGTGAAAGGAAAACACATCATGCTGATCACCTTCAAATCCCACGCCGCGCAGGACCTGATCATGATGAAGGATCTGGCGATGACGCTGCTGGGCATCATCGGCAAGCGCCTCGGGGAACGAGGGGTGATCACCGTAGAAGAGCTTCCAACCGCGATCCACAAGCTGGAAGCCGCGGTCGCCGATGCCAAGACCCATCCCGCCAGCTCGGCCGTCGAAGCGGACACCGGCAACGACGAAGACGAGGAAGAACCGCTGCACCTGGGCCAGCGCGCCTACCCGTTCCTGGACATGCTGCGTGCCTCCCAGCGTGAGGGCGCCAATGTGATGTGGGGGGTGTGACGGAACCAGGCACAGTTGCGTGCGGCACGGATCGCCGCGCGCCCAAAAAAACGCCCGGCACCGCAGTGGGCTGCCGGGCTTCCGGACGAGGGTTCCGGAAAGGGGGGAATCCCTTGCAGGACCCGCCAGGTGTGGCAGGCGGATCCTGGTATCGGTCTGGTGGCTAGGGGCGGGCCTACTCCTCCTCTGAATGGCGCCGGCCATTGGCCAGCAGCAGCCCGATCAGCGCCCCCACGGCCGCCGCGATCGCCACAGCCTTCAACGGCGACTCGGCCACGCGGTGCTGGGCGTGCTCTACCGCACCATCCATGCGCTCGCGGGCGCGCATCATGCCGTCGGTGGTCTGGGCGCGCAGCCGATGGGCCATGTCGGTGGCCCGCTCGCGCAGGCGCTGCCCGGCGCGCACGCTCTCGGCAGAGCCCTCGCGCGCCAGTACTTCGATGGTGTGCTCCAGCTGGGCGATCAGCGCCTTGACCTCGCCGGATACCGGCGCTGCCGCATCGCGCGTGTCGCGCGCAGCATGCCTGATGTGGCGGATGGCACTGTCGGCACTGTCGGACAGGTGGTTCAGTTCCTTCCTGACTTTCGGGTTCTGCGTCAGCATACGGTCTCCTCAGTTTCGGTCGGCGGTGGCGGGAAACGGCTCGCGGCCGGTGTCATCGCCCCCTGCGGACCAGGCCCATCACCGCGGCGACCAGCGCCACGACCAGGAAGATGAAGAACAGGATCTTGGCGATTTCCACGGCGCCGGCGGCAATTCCGCCGAAACCGAAGATCGCGGCGATCAGGGCGATGACGAAAAATACGAGTGCATATTGCAGCATGGCTAGGCTCCCGAAGCAATCGGACCAGGCCAGGCGCACTGGCTGGGCCCATGTGAGGGCTTGCGCCAAGGGGTGCAAGCTCATAGCCTCATCGTAGAAAGCCAGCCCGCGCACCAATACTGACAGCGAGCCGATTCCGCTGTCAGCCGAGTCCTACAAGCACCCGGACAAGGCCCGCGCGGGCCCGCTTCAAGGTTGACCCATGGCGATCGACGTGATTCCATGGGCGCTCCCTGGCGCTGCGGCGGGCGAGCGGCGCGCCTTCACTAAACAGGAATTGCCCATGTTCAAGCAGTCCTTTCTCCCCCACACGCTGCTGCTGGCGGGCGGCATCCTGCTGACGCTGGCGGTGCTGGTGGCGTCGGAAACCGGCAATATCCGCCTGCGCGAAAGCTATACCGACGTGATCCGCTCGCAGCGCGTGCAGACCGAGCTGGCCGCGCTCAACGGCGAGCTGGTCAATGCCGAGGCCGGCCAGCGCGGCTTCCTGCTGACCGGCAAGGAAAGCTACCTGGAGCCGTACTACAAGGCCCTGCCGCGCATCGCCGAACTGATGGCGCAGATCCGCGCCGGCTATGCCAACGATCCCGAAGGCCTGAAACAGTTCAGCGACACCTCCAAGCTGATCAACAGCAAGCTCAATGAGATGGCGCTGACGCTGGTCTACGGCAAGCGCGACCTGGAAGTGGCGCTGGACCTGATCCGCACCGACTACGGCAAAGAGACCATGGACAACGCGCGCCGCGGCCTGGACCAGTTGCAGGCGCGCGAGGCCGGCGCGGTCTCGCACCGGCTGGAAGGCGCCGAGAACGACGTGCAGCTGTCGCGCTACGGCATCGGCCTGCTCACCGCCATCAACATCATCCTGATGATGGCGGTGGGCGTCGGCCACGCCAAGCGCCTGTCGATGGCCGAGGCGGTGCGCACCCAGCTGGAAGAGGAAAGCGTGCGGCTGGACCGCAAGGTGCGCGCACGCACGCGCCAGCTGTCGGCGCTGGCCGCCCACCTGCAGCGCGTGACCGAGGACGAAAAGACACGCCTGGCGCGCGAACTGCACGACGAACTGGGCGCCATCCTGACCGCGATCAAGCTGGACCTGCACTGGGTGCGCCGCAAGGTGCAGGAGGACCATCCGGTGGCGGCCGAGCGCCTCACGCGTGTGATGCTGCACGTGGACCAGGGCATCCAGATCAAGCGCCGCCTGATCGAGGACCTGCGCCCCACGGTGCTGCTGAACCTGGGCCTGCGCGCGGCGGTGTGCCAGCTGGTCGAGGAAGTGGGGGCGCGCAATGACTGGGAGACCAATGTCAGCGTGCCGGAAGACCTGCCGCCGCTGCGCGACGAGGCCGCGATCGCGCTGTACCGGATCGTGCAGGAATCGCTGACCAATGCCAGCAAGTACTCTGAAGCCAGGCACATCGATGTCAGCCTGGCCTGCCAGGACAACCTGCTGACGCTGACCGTGCGCGACGACGGCAAGGGCCTGCCGGCGGACTTCGACGCCGGCAGCACCGCCGGCCACCACGGGCTGCTGGGCATGGAGCAGCGCGTCACCGCGCTGGGCGGCAGCATGCAGATCGATTCCCTGGCACAGGCGGGCGTGCGCATCCGCATCGAGGTGCCGCTGACGGACGCGGTGCTGGCGCCGGCAGAGGCGCCGGAAAACCAGGAGCCGGCGCGCGCCTGACGCGCACCGGCAGGCAGGGAATGTGATGGGCTGGCGCGGCTCAGGGCGCCGGCGCAGCGTGCTCCTCGATCACGCGGAACACCTGCTCGAGCTCGAGCGACTTGTCGAAGAAGTAGTCCGCGCCGGCCTCGGCGCACTGGCGGCGGTACATGCTGACCTGGGCGTGGTTGGTGTAGACGATGCGCACCGCGCCGGTGCCGTTGCGCTGCATCGCGCGCAGCACATTGATGCCGTTGCCCTGGCGCAGCTGCAGGTCGACGATGACCACATCGTACTTGCCGGCGGCGAGCAGCCGCAGGGCCATGGCTTCGGTATCGGCCCAGTCCACGTTCTCGATGAAAGGGAAATCCTTCAGGTATTCGAGCAGCATGCCTCGCAGGACCGCCGAGTCTTCAATCAGCAGTATGCTCAGCGCCCGGTAGGAAGTGTTCGAAGCCTGCTCCGACATGTTATGTATTGCTGGTCCTCGTCCGGTGCGGCCCATCGCGGGCTGTCATTCGACCAGGCCGTTCTTGATGGCGTAATAGGTCAGGTCAGCGTTGGTCTTCATGCCCATTTTCTCGAGAATACGGGAACGATAGGTACTGACGGTCTTGACGCTGAGAAACAGTTCGTCGGCAATCACCGACACCGACTGCCCCCGCGACAGCTTGCAGAATATCTGGAACTCGCGCTCCGACAGCATCTGGTGCACCGGCTGCTCGGTCGGCTTGTCGAGCCCGCCGATCAGCAGGTCGGCCACGGTGGCGCTCACGTAGCGGCGGCCCTGGGCCACCGTGCGGATGGCCTTGACCAGGTCGTCCGGGGCGCTTTCCTTGGTCAGGTAGCCAGAAGCGCCGGCACGGATCAGGTTGATCGCGTACTGGTCTTCCGGGTAGGTCGACAGGATCAGGACCGGCAATTCGGGCTTGCGCTGGCGGATCAGCTTGAGCACGTCGATGCCGTTGCGGTCGGGCATCGAGATGTCCAGCACCAGCACATCGAACTCGGCATCGCGCAGCTGCGCCATGACCTGGTCGCCGCTTCCGGCCTCGCCTGTCACCTGGATGTCGGGCTCTTCGGAAAGGAACTGGCGCAGCCCGGCACGCACAATCTCGTGATCGTCAGCGATCAGGATGCGGATCATGTGGGCTCCACTGGGTTGAACAGACCGGCACATGCCCGGTGCAGTCGGGTGCAGGCGGAACCGCTTGCGTTGATTGTCATTGTAGTGCCGCGCGCGGGCGCGGGCTGTCGGTGTCAGGCTGACATGATGCGCGGACAGAACGCGTGCACGGCACATGGCGCGCCGGCTCGCCGCGCACAAACGCAAAGCGGGACGGAGGTGATCCGTCCCGCTTTGCTGCGGCGCGTCAGTGCTGAAACTTCCTGGAGGGCGCTGGCGCCGCCGGCACCGGCATGAGGCTGAGGCTAGTCGCTAGTGGCCAGTGACTGTGGACCAGCGCGGCACGTTACTGCGCCTTGGCACCCGCGTCGGCGCCGGCGCTGACGCCCACGCTCGCGTCGGCCTTGGCCTTCTTGGTCGACTTGGCGGCGTGCTTGTCATGCTTGTCACGCTTGGACTTGCTGCCGGCGTCTGCCTTGGCGCCGGCGGTGGCGTCGGCGGCGGTGCCAACCCCCTTGTCGACGGCCGCGCCGGCGGTGGACAGGCCCTTGTCAGCGGCGGAGCCTGCTGCCGACAGACCCTTCTCGGTGGCCGCGCCCGCGGTCGACAGACCCTTTTCGGCCGCGCCTGCGGCACCCGTGGCGGCGCTGCCGGCAGTGTTCAGGCCACCCTGCGCTGCAGCGGCGGGAGAGGGTGTGGTCACCGATGCGCCGACATCGGCCTTCGTGCCAACGGAAACGCCGGTGCCTTGGGCCATGGCCAGCGAGGAAGCGGCAGCGATCGACAGAGCGGACAGGGAGAGCAGCAGTTTCTTCATGGACAGACTCCTTTCAGGATGCCCCACGGCGAAACATTCGCCGCGGTGATCACGCTGGTGATTGCGTGTATCGAGCCCTCAGTCTAGGGAGCCGGGCTGCGCCGGTCTGTGAGGAGTTGAAAGGCTCTGTAAGGAGTTGTGAGGCGCCTGCCACGCCGCCCCGGCACGGCTTTGCCGCCCGCCTGCAGCGGTTTTCCCTGCTGCATCAATGGGCTGGCGGCGGGGCCATGCCGCCGCCCCCGCCGCCCTGCCGTCGCACCCGGTTACAGGTTGGGCGCCAGCGCGCGCTCCAGCGTGGCGCGGTCCTCGTGGCGGCGCGCCGCCATGTCGTCGAGCTGGTCCTGGCCGATCTTGCCGATGGAGAAGTAGGTCGACTGCGGATGCGCCAGGTAGAAGCCGCTCACCGAGGCGGCCGGCGTCATCGCCAGCGACTCGGTGATGCCCATGCCGATCTCGGCCGCGTCGAGGAACTCGAACATCGGGCCCTTGACGGTGTGCTCCGGGCACGCCGGGTAGCCAGGCGCCGGGCGGATGCCGCGGTACGACTCGGCGATCAGCTGCTCGTTGCTGAGCTGCTCGCCGGCGTCATAGCCCCACAGGTCCTTGCGCACGCGTTCGTGCAGGCACTCGGCAAAGCCTTCGGCGAAGCGGTCGGCCAGCGCCTTGAGCATGATCGCGCTGTAGTCGTCATGGTCGGCTTCGAACTGGGCTTCCTTCTTCTCCACGCCCAGGCCCGCGGTAACCGCAAACAGGCCGACATAGTCGGCGATGCCGCTGTCCTTGGGCGCGACGAAATCCGCCAGGCAGCGGTTGGGGCGGCGCACGCCGTCCACCACCGGGCGCTCGCTCTGCTGGCGCAGGTTGTGCCAGGTCAGCGCGACCTTGCTGCGGGTCTCGTCGGTGTAGATCTCGATATCGTCATCGTTGACGGTATTGGCCGGCAGCAGCGCGATCACGCCGTTGGCGGTCAGCCAGCGGCCCTGGATCAGGCGCGACAGCATGGCCTTGCCGTCCGAGAACACCTTGCGCGCCGACTCGCCGACGATCTCGTCGTTGAGGATGTCGGGGAATTTGCCGGCGAGGTCCCAGGTCTGGAAGAACGGGCCCCAGTCGATGTAGTTGGCCAGTTCCGCCAGGTCGTAGTTGCGGAACACGCGCCGGCCGATGAACTTGGGCCTGGGCGGCACGTAGCTGCTCCAGTCGATCGGGGTCTTGTTGGCGCGCGCCTGCGCCAGCGTCACCATCGGCGTGGCCTTCTTGTTGGCGTGCTGGGTGCGGATGCGGTCGTAGTCGGTCTTCAGCTCGTCCAGGTACCTGGTTGCGCCTTCATCCGACAGCAGGCTCGACGCCACGCTGACCGAGCGCGAGGCATCCGGCACGTACACCACCGGGCCTTCGTAGTTGGGCGCGATCTTGACCGCGGTATGCACACGCGAGGTGGTGGCGCCGCCGATCAGCAGCGGGATCTTCTTCACGCGGAAGTAGTCATCGCGCTGCATTTCCGAGGCCACGTAGGCCATCTCTTCGAGCGACGGCGTGATCAGGCCCGACAGCCCGACGATGTCCGCGCCCTCGACCTTGGCGCGGGCCAGGATCTCGTTGCACGGGACCATCACGCCCATGTTGACCACTTCGAAGTTATTGCACTGGAGCACCACCGACACGATGTTCTTGCCGATGTCGTGCACGTCGCCCTTCACCGTGGCGATCACGATCTTGCCGCGCGCCTTGACGTCGCCGCCGGCCTCGGCCAGCAGGCGCTTCTCTTCCTCGATGTAGGGCAGCAGGTGCGCCACCGCCTGCTTCATTACGCGCGCGCTCTTGACCACCTGCGGCAGGAACATCTTGCCCGCGCCGAACAGGTCGCCGACGATGTTCATGCCGTCCATCAGCGGGCCTTCGATCACCTCGATCGGGCGGCCGCCGCGCGCCTCGACCTGCTGGCGGACCTCTTCGGTGTCTTCGACGATGAAGGTGGTGATGCCATGCACCAGTGCGTGCGCCAGGCGCTCGCCCACCGGCACCGGCTGCTCGGGCGTGCCGCGCCAGGCCAGGTTTTCTTCCTTCTTCGCGCCGCCGCCCTTGAAGCGGTCCGCGATCTCCAGCAGGCGGTCGGTGGAATCTTCGCGGCGGTTCAGGACCACGTCTTCCACGCGCTCGCGCAGCTCTGGGTCAAGCTGGTCATACACGCCGAGCTGGCCGGCGTTGACGATGCCCATGTCCATGCCCGCGCCGATGGCGTGGTACAGGAACACGGTGTGGATCGCCTCGCGCACCGTGTCGTTGCCGCGGAACGAGAACGACACGTTGGACACGCCGCCGCTGACCTTGGCGTACGGCAGGTTCTGCTTGATCCAGCGCGTGGCCTCGATGAAGTCCACCGCGTAGTTATTGTGCTCCTCGATGCCGGTCGCGACCGCGAAGATATTCGGGTCGAAGATGATGTCTTCCGGCGGGAAGCCGACTTCATTGACCAGGATGTCGTAGCTGCGCTTGCAGATCTCGGTCTTGCGCTGGAAGGTGTCGGCCTGGCCTTTCTCGTCGAAGGCCATCACCACCGAGGCGGCGCCATAGCGGTGGATCAGCGCGGCGTGGTGGCGGAACTGTTCCTCGCCCTCCTTGAGCGAGATCGAGTTGACCACGGGCTTGCCCTGCACGCACTGCAGGCCGGCCTCGATCACTTCCCACTTGGACGAGTCGATCATGATCGGCACGCGCGCAATGTCCGGCTCGGAGGCGATCAGGTTCAGGAAGCGAACCATGGCGGCCTTCGAGTCCAGCATGGCCTCGTCCATGTTGATGTCGATGATCTGCGCGCCGTTCTCGACCTGCTGGCGGGCCACCGCCAGCGCCTCGTCGAACTGACCGTTCAGGATCATGCGCGCGAAGGCCTTGGAGCCGGTCACGTTGGTGCGCTCGCCGACGTTGACGAACAGCGTGTCGTCGTCGATGGTGAAGGGCTCGAGGCCGGACAGGCGCATCGGGCGCGGGGGCAGTTGGTTGTCGCTCATGTTGTCAGGCTCCGGCTCAGGCGGCGTCGCGGTACTGGCCGGGCCAGGTGCGGGGTTTCTTGTCGGCCACGCGCTCGGCGATGGCGGCGATATGCTCGGGGGTGGTGCCGCAGCAGCCGCCCACCAGGTTCACCAGGCCGGAAGCGGCGAATTCTTCCACTAGCGACGAAGTGACTTCCGGCGTTTCGTCGAAGCCGGTGTCGCTCATCGGGTTCGGCAAACCCGCGTTCGGGTAGCACGACACCGCGGCATCGCACACCTTGGCCAGTTCGGCGATATAGGGGCGCATCAGCGTCGCGCCAAGCGCGCAGTTCAGACCGATCGTGATCGGCCGGGCGTGGCGCAGGCTGTTCCAGAACGCTTCCACGGTCTGGCCCGACAGGATCCGGCCCGAGGCATCGGTCACGGTGCCGGAGATCATCACCGGCAGGCGTTCGCCGGTGTCCTCGAACAGCTGGTCGATGGCGAACAGCGCCGCCTTGGCATTGAGCGTGTCGAAGATGGTCTCGACCAGGAACACGTCGGCGCCGCCTTCCAGCAGGCCCTTGCCCTGTTCGTAGTAGGAATCGCGCAGCTCTTCGAAGGTCACGTTGCGCGCGCCCGGGTCGTTCACGTCGGGCGAGATGCTGGCGGTCTTGGGCGTCGGGCCGAAGGCGCCGGCGACAAAGCGCGGCTTCTCCGGCGTGCTGTACTTGTCGCAGGCGGCGCGCGCCAGGCGCGCGGCCTCGACGTTCATCTCGTACGCCAGGTCCGCCATCTTGTAGTCTTCCTGCGCCACGCCGGTGGCGCCGAAGGTGTTGGTCTCGATCAGGTCGGCGCCGGCGGCCAGGTACTGCTCATGGATCTCGCTGATGACCTGCGGGCGCGTCAGCAGCAGCAGCTCGTTGTTGCCCTTGACGTCCACCTTGTGTTCCGCGAAGCGCGCGCCGCGGTAGTCCGCCTCGGTCAGCTTGTAGCGCTGGATCATGGTGCCCATGGCGCCATCCAGGATCAGGATGCGTTCTTGCAGCAGCCGGGGCAACTCGGCAGCCCGGGTGTAGGGGCGCGGCGCGGCCGCGGTGGATTCAGGGGCACTCATGGCGGGGACTCTGGAAAGGCGGGCCTGCGGCGTATCCATGGCTGGATCGGCGCCGGGCCGCTGCTGTGGCCTATGCTGGCCAAAGAGGGACGATTTTATCAGGTGTATCAAGGCCTTGCGGCTGCCCGCGGTGGCCCGCGGTTGCCTGTCCGGCCCGCTGGCGCCTACACTGAGAGACGTAACCGTCACCGCCCCAGGGCGCGCTTCGCGCTGCCCCCTTCCTTGCCCGCCATGCAACATCTCTCCCCCGCCGACGCCCAGAACCTGCTGGCGCAATCGCCCGAGACGCTCTTTATCGACTGCCGCAGCGAGATGGAATACCTGTTCGTCGGCCATCCCAAGGGCGCGCACAACGTACCCTGGAACGATGGCCCGGACTGGGAGGTCAACCCGCATTTCGTGCAGATGGTGAAGAAACTGGCGGGCCAGGCATCGGCGCGGCCGGTGCTGCTGATCTGCCGCAGCGGTAACCGCTCGTCGGCGGCGGCGCGGGCACTGGAGGGCGCGGGCTTCTCCAACGTCCAGTTCGTGCTGCACGGCTTCGAGGGCGACCTCGATACGCAGCGCCACCGCAATACGGTCAACGGCTGGCGCCATGACGGGCTGCCGTGGGAACAGTACTGAGCGCGGCCGCAGCGCCCGCCACCAACAAAAACGCCCGCCGAAGCGGGCGGTGATCGTTCCAGGCAAAGCCGCTCAGTGCATCACCAGCGGGTGCATCATGACGTTGTCGAACTTGCCGAGAAAATCGTCGACTTCCTCCACGGATGGCTCGCTTTCAATCAGGCGTTTGACGTCGGCGCGGAAGCTCTCGGCCAGGTGGCCGCCGAGGAAGATTTCGCGCTTCAGATTCTTGTCGACGATTTCGTAGCCACCAAACTCAAGCGGCGCCTGATCGACATCCGCACCGAATTCCACGATGCAGTAGTTGTCGCTGTTGTAGATCATTTGCATGGCACACCTCCTGGGCGTCATGGATGGGCGGCATGCCCTTGTGGTTCTTGCCTCAGTTGATGCCTTGAGGGGGCGCCGCGGCTTTACCTCCAAACTTGGGGTGACCAGCGGGAAATCAAGTTATTGGTGCGGGTCACCTCGTTGCCACGATTTTCTGCCTTACATGGATTGGGCATCGGCCAATGCAACAAGTTTCTTGAGCCTTCCACATCAGTGTGTTGCTTGTCACGGAACGTCGCACTGCCCCCCGCATGCGGCATTCCCAAGAAAGGCGTCCAGCGCGGCGTGGAAGCGCTCGGGCTGCTCCACGTGCACCAGGTGCGCCGCTTGCGGCACGACCTCGAGCCTGGCTCCGGGAATCGCCGCGGCGATGCTCTGTGCCATCGCCACGGTTGCGCCCTGGTCCTGCTCGCCCGCTACTACCAGCGTAGGACAATGAATGCGGGAAAGCGCGCCGGCAAGGTCAAAAGCCATGATTGCCTCGGCCACACCCACGTATCCACGTACCGGCGTGGCCACCAGACTGTCGCGAATGCGCGACACCTGGTCGCGATGCGCCTCATGGAAGGCCGGCGTCAGCCAGCGCCCGAGGGTGGCATCGGCCATGCCGGCCATGCCATGGGCCTCGGCCTGGCCGATGCGGTTGTGCCACATCGGGTGCGCCTCCATCGGGGTCTGGCTGTTGGTAGCCACCAGCGCCAGCGACAACAGCCGTTCGGGATGGCGCAGCCCCATGGTCTGCCCGATCATGCCGCCGACGGAAATCCCGCAGAAATGCGCCTGGGAGATCTGCAGCGCGTCCATCACCGCGACCACGTCGTCGGCCAGCCGCGTCATGGTATAGGGCCCGAGCGGGGCGTCGCTGGCCCCGTGGCCGCGCATATCAGGGCGCACCACGCGATAGCGGCCCGCCAGGTGCTGCGCGGTGGCGTCCCACAGCGTGTGGTCGGCAGCCAGGGCGTGGACCAGGATCACCCAGGGCCCGTCCGCCCCGTCCACGCGCACGTGCAGGTCGGCGCCTTCGGCGTGGATGCGGTGGGTTTCGGCGGGTGGCGTGGCAACGGTCATGGCTGGGCTCCTTTCGGTTAGATGGTGCGTCGGGAGGCGCGCGCCGCGGTCCTACTGCCCTTCCCTGCCGCGGTACACCAGGTCGATCTGGGTGCCGTCGGGCTCGGTCTGGCGCAGGCGCACCGGCATCCAGCCGAGCGACTGCGCCAGCCACAGCTCGACGCGGCGCCTGTCATTGGCACGGCGCTGCAGCCTCACAAAGTGCTTTGCGCGTATCACGCCGTTGCCGGTGTCGATCTCGTCCTCTCCAACATACTGCACTTGCATGGGTTCCACATCCCGCGTGTCGGCCACAAGGAATGCTTCCGTCACTCCGGGGGTGGCATATCGCTGGGGATTGCCGCGCACCAACCCCACCAGTTGCAGGAATACGCTGAAGCGGTCCTGCGCGCCGGGCGGGAACGGCGCCTGCGTGCCCGAGGCAAACACCGCGGTGCCGGCCGCGGCATCGAATCGCGAGGTCTCGGTCTTGTTGCGGCGGCGCTCTTCGTAGCGTTCCGGCAACAGCCCCTGCACCGCCATCGCGCCGCCGCTCTGGAAGGCAAAGCGGAACCACAACACGCGGGTTTCGACCGCCAGACGGTAGCGGCTGCCGTCCTGCTCCCAGCGGATCAGGCCGTCGGGGTTCTGCACGCCGTTGACGAAGCTGGCGTAGTGCATCGTCGCCGACGGCGGCGGGTCGTAGCGCACGCCATCGACGCCGCCCTGCGGCCCGCCGGACGGCGCGGCTGCGGCGGCAGGCTTGGCCGCGCTGCCCTCGCCGCCGCTGCCCGAGGCCATTTCGGTCGCGCCCTGCGGGCTGGTGGCGAGCGGGGGAGCGGGGGCTTCCTGCGGCGCGGGTTCCGGGGCCGGCGCGGCCGCCCTGGGCTGCAGGCGCGGGCGCGGCACCGGCCGCGGCGCGGGTGGGGCTGGCGGCCTGGGCGGCGGCAGCAGCACCGCTTCCAGCGTGGGCGTGTTGCTGACATCCACCGGGATCAGCGGCCCCGGCATGCGCACGAAGCCCACCACGGCCAGCACGTGGACCAGCAGCACCAGGGCGATCACGATGATCCAGCGCCGCCGGCGCCAGACGCGGGGATCCGCGCCGGGCCGGGCGAGGGGATCAGGATTGGCCGGTTTCTCCGGCCGGGGTGGCTGCACCAAGGTAGCCAAGTTCCGATGAGAGCTGTTGGGCGATGTCGCGGATGCGACGATCCATCGTACCGCCCCATTCTGCATCGAATATGCTCTGCGCGCCCAGCACGATCAGCCCCATGGCCAGGTGGCCGTTGGCGTTGAACACCGGCATCGAGAACGCATTGATACCCGGCAGCACGCCGCCGAGCGTGCGCGCCGCGCCATGCGCGCGCACCTCGGCGCAGATCGCGTCGTATTCGGCCAGCGAGCGCGGCATGTCGGGCAAGCCGTCATTGCCGCGAGCGCCCAGCTCGCGTTCGATCAGCGGCAGGGTCTGCTTGCGCGGCAGGTAGGCGCCATACAGGCGCCCGGTGGCGGAGTTCAGCATCGGCATCACATCGCCCAGGCGCAGGCTGACGGTGACGGGATGGCTGGATTCCTCCCAGTGCACCACGGTGGGACCGTGGTTGCCCCACACGGCAATGCCGGCGGTCAGGTCCAGTTCGTCGCGCAGCTGCGACAGGATCGGGCGCGCCTTCTTGACCGGATCGAGACGGTTCAGCCCGGCCAGGCCCAGCTGCAGCGCGAACGGGCCCAGGTCATAGCGCCCGCTGACGGGGTCCTGCGCCACCGCGCCCAGCCGCATGAAGCTGACCAGATAGCGATGGGCCTTGGCCGGGTTCATGTCGGCGGCGGCTGCCAGGTCGCGCAGCATCATCGCGCGCGGCGACACCGCCAGCGCCTGCAGCAGCCTGAAGCCCACCTCGATGGACTGGATGCCGGAACGCAGCTTGGTGTCTTCTTCTTCGATCTCTGACATGCGGCGGATGGTTGGCTATCCCCAGGGGCCGGGGAAATTCGTAGGTAAATTTACTATAGCGAAATCGATTTACCAATTTTTAAGCCATCGGTAGACTTTCTTCGCAACAGACCTGGCCGGCGGCATGCCTCTCGTGCAAGCCCGCCCGAACCGGGCCCTTTTTAACACGGAGACAACCGATGCGCCCCCTTGGCCACTTCCGCCCCGCCCTCGCCGCATTGACGGCCGGTACCCTGTTTGCCGCCCTGTTCACCGGCAGCGCCCCCGCGCGCGCCGATGACTGGCCGTCGCAGCCGATCCGCTGGGTCGTGCCCTATCCCGCTGGCGGCGGCACCGACGTGGTGGCGCGCACCGTGGCCCAGGCCATTACCCCGGGGCTGGGCAAGCAGGTGGTGATCGACAACCGCCCGGGCGCGGCGACGATTGTCGGCGCCGATGCCGTGGCGCATGCCAAGCCCGACGGCTACACCGTGCTCACCGCCGACACCGCCACGCTGGCCGCCAATCCGTCGCTGTACAAGAAGCTGCCGTACAACCCGGACAAGGACTTCGTCTACATCGGCCAGCTTGCGCGCTTCCCGCTGGTGCTGGTGGCCAATCCCAATTTCCCGGCGCGCACGCTCAAGGAAGTGGTCGAGTACGCGCAGAAGAACCCGGGCAAGGTCAATTTCGGCTCGCCTGGCGCGGGCAGCCCGCACCACCTGGCAATGGAACTGTTCATGGACCAGACCCGGGTCAAGATGACGCACGTGCCCTACAAGGGCGCGGCGCCGGCGGTGCAGGACCTGCTCGCGGGCCAGGTCGACCTGATGTTCCTGGACCTGGCCTCGGGCCAGCAGAATGTGCAGGCGGGCAAGCTGCGCGCGCTCGGCGTGGCCACGCCCAAGCGCCTTGCCGTGCTGCCCAGCGTGCCGACCGTGGCCGAGGGCGGCGTGGCCGGCTTCGAGGCCTACGCCTGGCAAGGCATGGTGGCGCCGGCCGGCACGCCCAAGGCCGTGGTCACGCGCCTGAACGCCGAACTGGTCAAGGCGCTGAAGACGCCGGAGGTGCAGAAGAAGCTGGAAGGCGTGGGCGTGGAGGCGGTCTACAGCACGCCCGAGGAATTCGCCAGCTACGCGCGCGCCGAGGGCGAGCGCTGGGGCAAGCTGATCAAGGCCAAGGGCATCACCGTCGACTGACTGGCGCGC
The DNA here is from genome assembly GCF_058792255.1 of Cupriavidus sp. CPT47-8839-RL05A. Lineage (NCBI taxonomy): Bacteria > Pseudomonadati > Pseudomonadota > Betaproteobacteria > Burkholderiales > Burkholderiaceae > Cupriavidus > Cupriavidus sp. CPT47-8839-RL05A. The sequence goes on from NZ_JBYTEG010000023.1 coordinate 60,804, forward strand.
GGGCGCGCCACGGTAGACTAGCGGCCGCCGCGCCTGCGATGCAGGCGCCCCTGATCCCTACCCCATCGCACCCATGAAACTCGCAACCCTGAAGGACGGTTCGCGCGACGGCCAGCTGGTGGTCGTGTCGCGCGACCTGAAGCAAGCCCACTACGCCACCGACATCGCCGGCAAGCTGCAGACCGTGCTGGACGACTGGAATTTCTACGCGCCCCAGCTGCAGGACCTGTACGACGCGCTCAACGCCGGCCGCGCACGCCACCCCTTCGCGTTCGTCCCCAGGGACTGCATGGCGCCGCTGCCGCGCGCCTACCAGTGGGCCGACGGCTCGGCCTACGTCAACCACGTTGAACTGGTGCGCAAGGCGCGCGGCGCCGAAATGCCGCCCGAGTTCTGGACCGACCCGCTGATGTACCAGGGGGGCTCGGACGACTTCGTCGGGCCGCAGGACGATATCGTCTGCGCCAGCGAGGCGTTTGGCATCGACTTCGAGGCCGAGGTGGCCGTGATCACCGGCGACGTGAGGATGGGCGCCACGCCCGAGCAGGCCGGCGAAGCCATCCGGCTGGTGATGCTGGCCAACGATGTCTCGCTGCGCAACCTGATTCCGGCCGAACTGGGCAAGGGCTTCGGCTTCTTCCAGAGCAAGCCGGCCACGGCGTTCTCGCCGGTGGCGGTGACCCCCGACGAACTCGGCGAGGCCTGGCGCGAGCGCAAGGTGCACCTGCCGATGACCGTGCACTGGAACAGCAAGAAGGTGGGCCAGCCCGACTGCGGCACCGACATGGTGTTCGACTTCGGCCAGCTGATCGCGCATATCTGCAAGACGCGCAATGTGCGCGCCGGCAGCATCGTGGGCTCGGGCACGATCTCCAACGTCGACCGCAAGAAGGGCTACTGCTGCATTGCCGAGAAGCGCATGCTGGAAACCATCGATGAGGGCGAGCCCGCGACCGAGTTCATGAAGTTCGGCGACGCGGTCAAGATCGAGATGTTCGACGCACAGGGCCATTCGGTATTCGGCGCGATCGACCAGTTGGTGGCAGCGGCCTGACGCACGTTGGGGCCGCGGGGTGCGGTGGCGAGCCGGATGTGCATATAATTAACCGACCGATCGGTTGGCAAATAACGATGCATGCGGCGCGCCGCTAACCCCTTCCTCTCAGGCCCCCAATGACTACCCCCACCGCTGACTCCACCCCCCTCTCCCCCCGCTACGAGCGCTATCGCGCACTGACGCTGCGCCGCCACGGCCCCATCCTCGAAATCATCATGGGCGCGGCCCAGTCGGCCAACCAGAAGCTGGCCACGGCGGACGCCAGCATGCACCGCGAGCTGGCCGAGATCTGGCGCGACGTATCCGCCGACCCCGAGGTGCGCGTGGCGCTGATCCGCGGCGAGGGCAAGGGCTTCTCCGCCGGCGGCGACCTGGCGCTGGTGGAGGACATGGCCAACGACTTCGAGACCCGCACCCGCGTCTGGCACGAGGCGCGCGACCTGGTCTACAACGTCATCAACTGCGACAAGCCGGTGGTCTCCGCCATGCACGGTCCCGCTGTCGGCGCCGGGCTGGTGGCGGGCCTGCTGGCCGATATCTCGATCGCGGCCAGGAGCGCGCGCATCGTCGACGGCCATACCCGGCTGGGCGTGGCCGCGGGTGACCATGCCGCGATCGTGTGGCCGCTGCTGTGCGGAATGGCCAAGGCCAAGTACTATCTGATGCTGTGCGAGTCGGTCAGCGGCGAGGAAGCCGAGCGGATCGGCCTGGTCTCGCTGGCGGTGGAAGAGGACGAACTGGTGGCGCGCGCGTTCGAGGTGGCCAACCGGCTGGCGGCCGGGTCGCAGACCGCGATCCGCTGGACCAAGTACGCCCTCAACAACTGGCTGCGCATGGCCGGCCCCGCCTTCGATACCTCGCTGGCGCTTGAATTCATGGGCTTTGCCGGCCCCGACGTGCACGAAGGCGTGGCGAGCCTGCGCCAGAAGCGGCCGCCACAGTTCAGGTAACGACGACGCAGCCGCCGGCCCGACGGGCCCTCCTGGCCAATCCCGGGGCTGCGCCGCACACGGAGCGCTCGACCATGTTCGGACAGATTCCCGATTTCACCAACGGCTTCGACTTCATGCGCCGGCTGTGGGGCAGCGGCAGCGGCATGCCCGCCGGCATGATGCCCGGCCTGCAGGCAATGACGCCGCCGATGGACCTCGACGACCTCGACAAGCGCATTGCCGACCTGAAGGCGGTGGAGAGCTGGCTGCAACTGAACACCAACCTGCTGCGCACCACCATCCAGGGCCTGGAAGTGCAGCGCGCCACGCTGGTGGCGCTGCAGACCTTCGGCAACGCGCTGTCGCCCGAGGCCATGCAGTCCGCCATGGAAAACGTCGCGCGCGCGGCCAACACGCCCAGCGCCGCTGCGCCGGAGCGCGCCGCCGGCGCGGATGCCGGCAGCGGTGCGCAACCGGAGCCGCCTGCCGCCGAGCACCCGCAAGCTGCGGCAAGCGACACCGATTCCACCTTGCCGCCCAATGCCGCACTGTGGTGGGACCTGCTGCAACAGCAGTTCAACCAGATCGCCAGCAGCGCCGCCGCGGCCAGCATCGCCCCGTTCGGCATGGGCGGCGTGGGCGGCTTCGGCGCCGCAGCCGGCCCCGACGCCGCAGCGCAAGCGGCGGCTGCAAAGCCGAAGACGGACGCGCCTGGCAAGGCCGCCTCCGCCGGCACGGGCAAGCCTGCCGCCAGGAAAGCGCCGGTAAAGAAGGCGCCGGCCAAGAAGGCGGCCAAGGCAAAGCCGGCCAAGGACGCGGGCAACGGCGATGACAATGGCAAGAACGGGGGCAGCAACGGCGCCAACGGCAGCAGCGCAGCCTGACCGCCAGATACCCGACAAATCGTCCACACCAACGCAATGCACCGCGAGTCCTTCCCGCCCCCCCACCGCGCGCTGCAATCCGGACCCAACCCCGCCGCCACCGCGCTGATCATGATGGGCGGCGGCGCGCGCGCCGCCTACCAGGCTGGCGTGCTGAGCGGGCTGGCGCGCATTGCCGCGCGGCACGGCAAGGGCCATGGCGCGATGCCCTTCGGCATCATCGCCGGAACCTCGGCAGGGGCGATCAACGGCGCCGGGCTGGCGATCCAGGCGGGGGACTTCCAGGCCGCCACGCAGAGCCTGGCGGCGCTGTGGCACAGCATCCATGCCGACGACGTCTACCGCACCGACGTGCTGCGCGTGGGCATGTCGGGTGCGCGCTGGCTGTCGACGCTGGCGCTGGGCTGGGCCACGCAGCGGCGCGCGCCCCGCGCCCTGTTCGACAACACCCCGCTGGGCAGCATGCTGGGCGAGCTGTTCGAGCCCGAGCGCGTGCAGGCCAGCCTGGACAGCGGTGCGCTGCAGGCCTTCGCGGTCACTGCGCTGTCCTACAGCACCGGGCGCCACGTGACCTTCTACCAGTCGCACCACCGCATCCATCCGTGGCACCGCAGCCAGCGCATTGCGATCCCGGCGCAGATCACGGTGGACCACCTGCTGGCATCCGCTTCGATCCCGTTCCTGTTCCCGGCGATGCCGCTGGAGCTGGACGGCCACCATGAGTGGTTCGGCGACGGCACCATGCGGCAGATGTCGCCGCTGTCGCCGGCGATCCACCTGGGCGCGTCGCGCGTGCTGGCGATCGGCGCAGCCTCGCGCCAGCGCTCGGGCTGGTACGACACCATGCCGGCCGGCGGCTACCCGTCGCTGGCGCAGGTGGGCGGACAGGCGCTGGCCAGCATCTTCCTGGACGGCCTCAACGCCGACCTGGAACGGCTGCTGCATATCAACCGCCTGCTGGCGCGCATGCCGGAGCTGGCCGGCGACCGCGAGGGCTGGCGCCCGGTGCAGGTGATGACGATCTCCCCCAGCGAGCCGATCGAAGCCATTGCCGCCGAGCACCAGAAGCAGCTGCCGCGCACGGTGCGCGCGCTGCTGGCGCCACTGGGCGGCACCGAGGCGCGCGGCGCCGCCTTCGCCAGCTACCTGCTGTTCGAACCCGCCTTCACCCAGGCCCTGATGGCACTGGGCGAGCGCGATGCCGAGGCCCAGGCGGACGAACTGGCGGCGTTCCTGTTCGGCGTCGTCCCGGGCACGCCACCGGCCGCGCTGCCGGTGGACGAACGCGCGCTTTCGCCCTGAGCACCCGCCCGCACATGGGGTCCTGCCAGGCGCCGCGGCTGGCACATTGGCCCCTCGGCGCTCCGCTGATCGCCCGCAATATGCAGCCCGCTGCGCCAAACCGCGTCAAAAAGCGTTGCATTTGCCCCGATCCGGACTAAAAAAGGAGAAGAGAATAATTCGCATCTGGTAGAATCTGCCCGTAATTTCAAAGGCTTACCATGCTCTACCCCGAACTGTTCAAATCGTTGGAAGCCGTCCGCTGGCACATGGACAAGGACATCCCCTGGGACTCCTTTGACGCCAGCATGCTGACGGACGACCAGGCCAAGACCATTCGCATGAACGCGATCACGGAATGGTCCGCCTTGCCCGCGACCGAGATGTTCCTGCGCGACAACCGCCACGATTCTGATTTTTCGGCGTTCATGAGCATCTGGTTCTTCGAGGAACAGAAGCACTCGCTGGTGCTGATGGAGTACCTGCGCCGCTTCCGCCCGGACCTGGTGCCGACCGAGGAAGAACTGCACGCGGTGCGCTTCGAGTTCGACCCGGCTCCGCCGCTGGAAACCCTGATGCTGCATTTCTGCGGCGAGATCCGCCTGAACCACTGGTACCGCCGCGCCGCCGAATGGCACACGGAACCGGTGATCAAGCATATCTACCGCACCCTGTCGCAGGATGAAGCCCGCCATGGCGGCGCCTACCTGCGCTACATGAAGAAGTACCTGGCGCAGTTCGGCGACAGCGCGCGCGCCGCCTTTGCCAAGATCGGCGTGCTGATGGCCTCGGCCCGCCGCACCGAGAAGCCGCTGCATCCGACCAACCTGCACGTCAACAAGGCGCTGTTCCCCAACGACACGGTGCAGTCGCGCCTGCCGGACCCGGACTGGCTCGAGCACTGGCTGGACGAGCAGATCCGCTTTGACGAAGGCTGGGAGAAGAAGGTCATCGAACGGATCCTGCACAACATGTCGCTGCTGTTCGAACGCACCTTCGAAACCGTGCAGGACCTGAACCGCTACCGCAAGGAACTGAACGCCAGCCTGCAAGGCACGGGCGGAGCCCAGCCGGCGCAAGCCTGAGCGGCCAGTCCGACGGCACGAAAAAAAGCCCCGCCGAAGCGGGGCTTTTCTTTTCCCTTCTTTTGCCTTGACGCATTCCCGACAAATGCGACCCGCCGCGGCGCACCGGACCTGGTCCGGCTGTGGCGGGTATTCCGCAATGCTGATTTCCTTGTCCTGGAAATTCAAGCGCCTGGCATGATAAACGAGCCAGCTGCCACGCAGGTAGTAGCCGGTTACTACATTGCTCCATTCCCGTCCCGCGCACTGCCGCGCTCTCGCGCGGCGGCGGCAAACCCATCCCTGGCGCCCGCTTATCGAATAGATTTATATCCGGAAATAGAATATTTAAATCACGCTTCAATTACCCTGGCCATCAATTCGATGTAAATCCAGCATTACGAATTCATTTAATTCGCGGTGTAATGCCTCGCATCGGAATTAGCGCCAGCCGCAGCTGGCAATTCTCCGCAGCGCCATTTACCCGGTGGCATCGCGGCACTTGGGGCGGCAACGCGCAGGCCGCGCATATCGACGCCGTGCGGCAGGCGCTGCAGGGCACCTTGCGCGGCATTGCCACCGCGCCGGTGCAGCAGGCCCGGCCGGTCTCCGATCCGGCAGCCAGGGATGTCGCCAACGACGCGGCCATGAGGCTGTGCGTGACGGGGTAACCAGGACCCCGCCGCCGGCGGGGACCCCAAGAAGGGGTACCATCTCGGGCAAGCACGCCGGCTCCGACCAGGGGCCGGCCTCCACTTTCCGATGCCGACCCCATGTCCGTACCCGCTTTCGAATCCAAGCTGACCCTGCCCGACACCCCCGCCGCGCTGGCCGCGCGCATCGCCGCCTTGCCGCGCCCGCTGGTGTTCACCAATGGCGTCTTCGACATCCTGCACCGCGGCCATGCCACCTACCTGGCACAGGCGCGCGCACTGGGCGCAAGCCTGGTGGTCGGCGTCAACAGCGATGCTTCCGTAAAGATGCTGGGCAAGGGCGACGACCGCCCGCTGAACCATGAATCGGACCGCATGGCGCTGCTGGCCGCGCTGGAATCGGTCGACCTGGTGGCGATGTTCCGCGAGCAGACCCCGGTGGAGCTGATCCGCCTGGTGCGCCCCGACATCTACGTCAAGGGCGGCGACTACGATATCGACACGCTGGAAGAAACCCGGCTGGTGCGCAGCTGGGGCGGCCAGGCCTACGCCATCCCCTTCCTGCACGACCGCTCGACCACCAAGCTGCTGACCAGGGTGCGCCAGGGCAGCTAAGGCAGCCCAGGGCGCTCAGGAGCAGGCCAGCACGTCCTCGGCGCCGTAGCGCTGGCGCATGGCCTCGAGCCGGGCACGCGCCGCGTGGTCGGCATCGCGCACGCGCAGCCACTGCCGCGTGAGCGGCCGCGCGGCCTCGGTCAGCATGGCGGTACGCACGCCGTGGCCGCGCAGGGTATCGAGATACTGCTCGGCACGCTCGCGCTCGCGGAAGAGTCCCAGCGACACCGTATAGGTGGCGGTCTCGGGCGTGCCGGCGGTCACCAGCGAGTACTCGGTCACATTACGCCGGCGCAGTTCGGCCAGCTTGCGCTCGGCATGCTCGCGCGTGGGCTGCGCGGGCAGATGGACCCACCAGCGCACCTGTTCCTGCCGCGCGAACGCTTCCACGCGCAGCGCGGCGGCGGCCAGGTCTTCAGTGGCACGGCGCGCCGCCTGGGCGCTGAAGCCACCGATCTCGATGCAGGCTGCCGCCAGCGTGGCCGACGGCAGCGCGCTGCGCGGTGCGGCACCCGCCGCCGGTGCCGACGCCGGCGCCTGCACCCGCATCCGCTCCCCACGAACTTGCTGCTGCAGCCGCTGCGGTTCACGCGGGGTTTCAAACCAGCCGGCCAGCGGGTTCGCGCCGAACACCCCCAGCACCGCTCCCAGCAGCACGGCATTGGCGAGCAGCAGCAACAGCGGGACGATGCGTGGCGAGCGTGGCCGGGCGGGCTGGCCTGGGGCGGTCATGGGTCGGGGCGGATTGAGGCGTGTGGGAAGTTGCGCTGCGGCTAGTCGCCGGACGATGCCATCGCGTGCAGGCCGAGCAGCACCAGATTATCGTGCATCTCGAACGGCACGGCGAGCGCGCCTGCCAGCGCGCCGCGGGCACCGCCGGACAGCAGGCAGCGCACGGCACGACGCGCCGGCCCGCGCTCGCCCAGCGCGCGCCAGGTGCGTTCGATGGCGCCGGCCTGCGCGGCCAGGCAGCCCGCGGCAATGGCGTCGTGCGTATTGTCGGCCCAGCGCAGGTGCGCGCCGGCCACGGTGCCGGCATCGTCCACGTCCAGCGCCGGCAGCTGCGCGGTGTTGCGTGCCAGCGTGCCCAGCATCAGCGCCAGCCCGGGCAGGATCAGGCCGCCCTCGAAGCGCGCGCTGCCATCCGCCGCGGCCGTGACGATATCCAGCGTGGTGGCCGTGCCCGCGGTCACCACTAGCAGCGTGTCGTGCGGCAGCCAGCGGTGCGCGCCGATGGCGCCGACCCAGCGATCCACGCCCAGTTGCGTGGGCTCGCGGTAGCCGTTGGCCAGGTTGCCGTGCGCGGCGGCGCTGCGCACCCATTGCACCGGCGCACAGGCCCCGAAGGCGTCGGCCAGCGCGGCATCCACGGCGGCCGCGATCACCGGCCCGGCGACGTTGCTGATCCACACCGACGGCATCGGCCCGCTGCCACGCAGCGCGCGCAGGTCAGCGGCCAGCGCCTGCAGTGCGCCGGCGTCGGCATGGGTAACCGCGCCGCCGTGCTGCCACGGCGTGGGCAGCGCGCCGGTGGCGGGCAGCGCCGCACCGGCTTCGCACCAGGCCCACTTGAGGCGGGTATTGCCGATATCGATCAGCAGACGCGGCGCGCTCATGCGCTGTCTCCCTGCCCCGGCGCGGGCCGCAGCGACAGCTCGCCGCTGGCGATGCGCTCGAGCCCCGCCGGCGTTTCCAGCAGCAGGTGGCCAGCCTCGTCGACACCGCGCGCCATGCCTTCGGCGATGACCTTGCCCTCGTGCAGCAGCCGCACCGGCTGGTCGCGGTAGGCATCGGCCGCGGACCAGCGCCGCGCCATCGGCCCGAAACCGTGCGCCAGGAACGCGGTGCGCATGGCCGCCAGCCGTTCCAGCAGCGCGGCCAGCAGGCGCGGGGCATCGCGCTGCGCGTCGAAGCCGGGCATGGCCTCGGCCACGCCAGCCAGCTCGCGGCCCAGCGCCGCCTCCATCTGCGCGTCGCGCACCAGGTTCAGGCCGATGCCGATCACAGCCCAGACCCGCTGCGGCCCGGCGGGCACCGACTCGATCAGGATGCCGGCCAGCTTGCGGCCATCGATCTGGAGGTCGTTGGGCCATTTCAGCCCGATCCGTGCGCCGAGTCGCGCATCGACATCGCTCAGGGCCTCGGCCAGCGCCAGGCCCACGGCCAGGCTCAGGCCGCTCAGTTGCGCCGGCGCCAGCGCCAGCGGCAGTGCCACCGAGAAGGTCATGCCTGCCTGCCCCTGCCACGGCCGGCCCTGGCGCCCGCGCCCGGCGGTCTGGCGGTAAGCCAGGCGCAGCCTGGCGGCGTCGGTCCACGGCGCCTGGCGGCAGGCCGCGGTCAGGTCGGCATTGGTGGAGCCGGTTTGCTCCACCAGCTCCAGCGTCCAGTCGCTCAGCGCGGGCGACAGCATGCCGCGCAGCGCGCCGGCATCGATGCGCCAGTTGGCGCCGGATGGGGCGGAAGGGTCGGATGGAGTCGGAGGAACGGCGGACATGCGCGGCAAAGGGTTGGGATCGATGGCGATCGTAGAAAACACAGGCGGGGACGGGGTGCGGCCCGGCTGCCTGCGGCAGATGCCGCATTGTAGCCGCGCCGCCGCCTCGGCACGGCGCGGTCGCGTCAGCGGGGCGGGTGGCTTAGAATCGAGACTCGGCCATCACATCGCATGCCCTTGGAACGCCAGACGACGCCAGACTTCCATATCACGCGCGGGGACGGAACCGTCAGCGTAGCGCTGCGTGGCGACTGGACCGCGCTCGCCCTGGCCGGCTGCCGCCAGGCGCGGCAGCTGCGCGCGCAACTGCGCGAGCTGGCGCAGGCGCAGGACGGCGCGCAGTGGTCGCTGGCAGACGTCGAGCGGCTGGACCACATCGGCGCGCATCTGCTGTGGCAGGCCTGGAACGGCCAGCTGCCGCAGCAGCTGGATGCCACCGACGGCCAGCGCCGCGTATTCGAGCGCATCGCCGCGGTGCACGACGAGGGCTGGAAGAAGCACATGGTGGACCGCTTCAACCCGATCACGCTGTTCGGCGCCAACGTGCTGTCGTTCGGCGCGCAGCTGCGCAGCGGCATCACCATGCTGGGCCAGCTCGCTTTCGATCTGCTGCGCTTTGCGGGTGTGCCGCAGCGCGGCCCATGGCGCGAGATCTCGGCCAATATCTACAACGTGGGCTACAAGGCGCTGGGCATCACCGCGCTGGTCGGCTTCCTGATCGGCATCGTGCTGTCCTACCTGTCGGCCAACCAGCTGCGCACCTTCGGCGCCAGCACCTTTATCGTCAACATCCTGGGCATGGCGGTGATCCGCGAGCTGGGCCCGGTGCTGGCGGCGATCCTGATCGCGGGGCGCTCGGGTTCAGCCATCACCGCGCAGATCGGCGTGATGCGCGTGACCGAGGAGCTCGACGCGATGCGCGTGATGGGCATCTCGCACGGCTTCCGGCTGATCATGCCGCGCGTGATCGCGCTGGCCATCGCCATGCCGCTGCTGGTGGCGTGGACCGACGTGATGGCGCTGGCCGGTGGCATGCTGGCCGCGCGCATGCAGTTGGGCATCAGTGCCACCTTCTTCCTGCGCGAGCTGCCCGATGCGGTGCCGGTAGCCAACCTGTGGCTGGGGCTGGGCAAGGGCGTGGTGTTCGGCATCCTGATCGCCCTGACCGCATGCCACTTCGGGCTGCGCATCAAGCCCAATACGCAAAGCCTGGGCGAAGGCACCACCGCCTCGGTGGTGACCGCGATCACCATCGTGATCCTGGCCGACGCGGTCTTCGCCGTCCTGTTCAAGGACGTGGGCCTGTGAGCGCCGCGCCAGCTACCGCCACCCAGGACGGGAAGGTCCAAAAGGACCGCACCCCGGTCATCGAGGTGCGCAACCTGGTCAAGCGCTTCGGCAAGGCCATGGTGCATGACCACGTGAACCTGGACGTCTACCGCGACGAGGTGCTGTCGATCGTGGGCGGGTCCGGCAGCGGCAAGACCGTGCTGCTGCGCCAGATCGTGGGGCTGGAGCGGCCCACCTCGGGCAGCATCAAGGTGTTCGGCGAGGACCCGACCCGGCTGCGCCCGGCGCAGCTGCAGGCGCTGCGCAACCGCTGGGGGCTGCAGTTCCAGCGCGGCGCACTGTTCTCGGCGCTGTCGGTGATCGACAATATCGCGCTGCCGCTGCGTGAGCTGCGCGCGCTGCCCGACAACCTGATCTGCCAGGCCGCGCTGCTCAAGCTGCAGTTGGTGGGCCTGTCGGCGCGCGATGCCGACAAGATGCCGGCGGACCTGTCCGGCGGCATGATCAAGCGCGTGGCGCTGGCGCGCGCGCTGGCGCTGGAGCCCGAGCTGCTGTTCCTGGACGAGCCCACCGCCGGGCTGGACCCGATGGCCTCGGACGACTACGTGGCGCTGATCCGCGAACTGCGCCGCGAACTGGGCCTGACCGTGGTGATGATCACGCACGACCTGGACACGCTGGTGGCGTTGTCCGACCGCGTCGCGGTGCTGGCCGACCACAAGGTGATCGCCGCGGCGCCGATCCCTGAAGTGGTGAAGGTGGACCACCCCTTCATCCGCGAGTATTTCCTGGGCGAGCGCGCCCAGCGCGCCATGCAGGCGCTGCAGCTGCACGCGCAGCCGGATGCGCCGCCCCCTGGAGAAGCATGATGGAAAACAAGTCACACGCATTCCTTGCCGGCGTGTTCACCATCGGCCTGGCCGTGCTGGTGCTGTTCGCGATCTTCTGGTTCAGCACCGACCACGCGGTGCGCGTGCCGTATGACCTGATCACACGCTCCACCGTCAACGGTCTGCAGCCGCAGGGCGATGTGAAATACCGCGGGCTTGCGGTGGGCAAGGTCGAGTCGATCAAGTTCGACCCGCAGGTGCCGGGCCAGATCATTGTGCGCGTCAACGTCAACAAGGACACGCCGATCACGCGCACCACCTATGGCACGCTGGGCTTCCAGGGCGTGACCGGAATCGCCTACGTGCAGCTGGACGACAGCGCTACGCACGACGGTGCCACGGCCTCGCCGCCGCTGCCGACCTCGCCCAAGGCGGTGGCGCGCATCGCCATGCGCCCCGGCTTCTTCGAAGAGCTGGAAAAGCGCGGCGATTCGCTGCTAACCCAGACTGAAACGCTGATGGCCTCGCTCAACGACATGTTCCAGGGCGCCAACCGCGCCGAACTGATGGCCGCGATCCGCTCGGTGCGCAAGACCGCCGAGGACTACTCGCGGCTGTCCGATTCGCTGGGCCCGGCCGCCAACCGGCTGCCGAAGGTGACCGAGAACCTGAACGCCACGCTGGAATCGACCCGGCGCCTGACGCAGGAGCTGGCCAACCCCAACGGCACGGTGATGCGCACCGTCGACAGCGTCGGGCGCGACCTGCAGGGCGCGGCCTCGTCGGTGCAGTCCGCGGCGGGCACCTTCAGCGAAGAGACCCTGCCGCAGCTCAATGGCCTGGCCCGCGACGCGCGCCAGACCGCGCGCACCTTCGAGCGCGCCGCCGGCCAGTTCAACGAAAGCCCGAGCAGCGTGCTGTTCGGCGCGCCCGCGCCCGCGCCGGGTCCGGGCGAGCCGGGCTTCAGCGCACCGTAGCGCGGCCCGCATGCCGCCCCTCACCCGATACCGCCAACCGCGAGATACCGCCGTGAACCCTGCGACCGAGATGCCACGCTTGCTCCGATCCGCGCGCTCCCGCCTCCAGGCCGCCCTGCTGCTGGCCGCCGCGGGGCTGGCGCTGTCAGGCTGCGCGCTGACGCGCGGCAACGACCCCACCGTCACCTACGACCTCGGCCCGCCGGCCGCCACCCCACCCGGCAACGGGAACCCTGCGCCGGCGCGGCTGCCCAAACTGCGCGTGGCGCAGACCGACGGGCCCAACTGGCTGGATGGCAACGCCCTCTTCTACCGGCTGCAGTATGCGCAGGCGCAGCGCCTGCAGGCCTACGCCACGCAGCGCTGGGTGATGTCGCCCACGCGCCTGTTCGACGAGCGGCTGCGCGAGGCCGTGGCCGCGCGCGGCACGCTGAGCTGGTTCGGCGACAGCAGCGTGCCGGCGCTGAAGGTGGACCTGATCGAGTTCGACCAGGTGTTCGACAGCGCCACCACCAGCGAAGGCGTGGTGCGGCTGCGCGCCACGGTGTTCCAGCATGGCATGCTCGGCCAGCAGACCTTCGAGGCACGCCGGCCCGCTGCCAGCGCCGATGGCGCCGGCGGCGTCAAGGCCCTGGCCGAGGCCAGCGACGCGGTGATCGCGGCGCTGCTCGACTGGATCGGCACGCTGCAGCTAAAGTAGACACGCAAGGAGAAATGCCATGGAGCCGGCTCCCCCGCCGCCCTCCGCGCCGCCCCCGGCGGCTCAGTCAACGCCGGAAGCCTCCGGCCCGCAGCACTCGCCGCTGGCCCGGGTGGGGCTGATTTGCTTCACGCTGCTGGTCGTGTACGCCAGCCTGTACCCGTTCTCGGGCTGGGTCGACAACGGCGTTTCGCCGTTTGCCTTCCTGAGCGCGCCCAAGCCGCGCTACATCACCGACTTCGATCTGCTGACCAATGTGCTGGGGTACTTCCCGTTCGGCGCGCTGGTGGTGCTGTCGCTGCATCCGCGCATGTCGGGCGGGCGCGCCACGCTGGTGGCGCTGGTGGCCGGGACGCTGCTGGCGGCCTGCATGGAGGCCTTCCAGACCTGGCTGCCAAGCCGCATCTCTTCCAATATCGACCTGATCACCAATGCGCTGGGCGCGCTGCTGGGAGGCGCGGTGGTGGCGCCGTTCACCCGGGCCCTGATCGACGACGGGCGCCTGACCCGCCTGCGCCATGCGTGGTTCGAGCCGCACGCCAGCTTTGCCATCATCCTGCTGCTGCTGTGGCCGTTTGCGCAGGTGTTTCCGCAAGAACACCTGTTCGGCATGGGCGGCATCGTGCGCGAATGGCTGACCGACCCGGAGTCCTGGCCGATGCAGGCGCTGCAGATGGTGTTCCCGCAGCTTGAGGCCTGGCAGGACCATATCGGCCTGCGGCCCGAGGACATGCAGAGCCAGCAGTTGCTGGAATCGCTGGTGACCGCCAGCAGCTGGGTCGGCACCGGCCTGTTCGCCTCGATCGCGATGCGCCGCAGCGCGCCGATGCTGCGCATCCTGGCCGGCCTGCTGGCCGCGGCGCTGCTGCTCAAGGCCACCGCGGCCGAACTGCAGTTTCCGTCCGAGAGCGCCTTTGTCTGGCTGTCCGAGGGCGGCCGCTTTGCCCTGCTGACCAGCTCGCTGGTGCTGGCGCTGCTGCTGTACCTGCCGCGCTGGCTGCGCGCGGTGCTGGCAATGGTGGCGCTGATCGTGCTGGTGGTGCTGACCAATGTGCTGCCATCCAACCCCTATGCGTGGATCTCGGAGCAAGGCTGGCGCATGGGCCGCTTCATCCACTTCAACAGCCTGGCGCAATGGCTGGGCTGGCTGTGGCCATTCCTGGCGTTCTGCTATGTGACCTGGCGCTTCGAACAGGTCAGCCTGCGCCGCCATGCCATGAAAAAAGCCGCGGCGCGCCGTGAGGCGGCCGCGGCCGGTACGCAGGAATAGGCACTAATGCAGTTGCCCGCCTTGCTCGCGCACATCGGCGCGGGTCGACAGCGCCGCCGCCACCGCCGCGCGCAATCCCTTCACCAGCGTTTCCTGCGCCAGGCTGGGCTGGCCCGGATGGCGCGCCGCCTGCTCGGGCAGGTAGGGGATATGGATAAAGCCACCGCGCACGTCGCCATCCGGCTGCTGCGCCAGCCGGTGCATCAGCCCATAGAAGACATGGTTGCAGACGAAGGTGCCGGCGGTCTGCGACACCGAGGCCGGCACGCCCGCCGCGCGCATGTCGCGCACCATCGCCTTGATCGGCAGCGTGGCAAAGTAGGCGGCCGGGCCGCCCGCGACGATGGCGGTATCGATCGGCTGGGCGCCGGCGTTGTCGGCAATGCGCGCATCGTCGACATTGATCGCCACGCGCTCCACCGACATCTCGGCGCGCCCGCCGGCCTGGCCCACGGCAATCACCAGCGCGGGCCCCAGCACGTCGACCAGCTCGCCGATGGTATCGATCGCCGCGCCGAACACGCACGGCAGCTGCCGCGCCACGATCACCGCGTCGCCCACGCGCTCGCCGTCGAGCGCGCGCACGGCCTCCCATGAGGGATTGATCGGTTCATTCTCGAACGGCTCGAAGCCGGTCAGCAGCACAGTACGCATGGCAGGGCTCCGCGGTTACATCAGGAAGTACAGCAGCGCGATATTGGCCACCAGGATCGCCAGCGCGGTCGGCACCTGCGCGCGGATCACGGCGTTCTTGTCGTCGAGTTCCAGCAGCGCCGCCGGCACGATATTGAAGTTGGCCGCCATCGGCGTCATCAGCGTGCCGCAATAGCCCGAGAACATGCCGATCGCCGCCATCACCGCCGGGTTGCCGCCGAACATGCCGACCAGGATCGGCACGCCCACGCCGCCGGTCATCACCGGGAAGGCCGCGAAGCCGTTGCCCATGATCACGGTGAACAGCGCCATGCCGACGCAATAGACCGCCACCGCCACCAGCTTGTAGTCCATGTTGATATAGGCGGTGGACAGGTGCGCCACGGCCTTGCCCACGCCCGCGTCGGCGAACACCAGGCCCAGCATCGCCAGCATCTGCGGCAGCACCAGCGCCCAGCCCAGCGACTCGGTCAGCCGGCGCGACTCGCGCAGGCCCTGCGCCACGGTGTCGCGCGTGAGCCAGCACACCACCGCCAGCGAGATCAGGCAGCCGATCCCGAGCGAGACAAAGGTCACGTTCTTGGGATCGAGCAGCGGCAGGCCGGCGATCTTGACGTCCTTGAACAGCATGGTGCCGATCACCGTCACCAGCGGGATCAGCAGCGCCGGGATGAACAGCTTGTTGCCCAGGCGGCGCGCACTGGCGCGGCGTTCTTCCTCGGGCAGGCTGTGGTGCTTGCCGTGGCCGACGCCGCCGAAGCCCGCAATCAGCGCCATCACCACCGCGCCGATGCCGACCGCGGCCGGCGGCAGCCGGTCGCCAATCAGGAACACGATCGCGTACAGCAGCCAGAACAGGCCGGTGCTGAGGCGGCGCGGATGCTCGCGGTCGGCGAAGGTCATCAGCGCGGTGATCGCCAGCACCAGGCCGGCGAGCCAGTAGAGATATTCGATGGAAACGATCATGGCGGGCTCCTTACTCCGCGCTCTTGGCAGGCACGGCGGCCGCGGCGGCCTTGCCGCCCAGTTCGCGCTCGAGCCAGCGGTCCAGGCGCTTCAGGCGCACGGCGTGGATCAGGAAGGCGCAGATCGCCGTGGGGATGCCCCACACGGCAATATGCAGCGGCTCCACGTCGATGTTCGACGACAGCAGGAAGGTATGCATCAGCGCGATCGCGCCGAAGGCCACGAAGATGTCCTCGCCAAAGAACAGGCCGACATTGTCGGTGGCGGCGCAGAACGCCAGCACGCGCTGGCGCACCGGCTCGGGCAGGTGGCCGAAGCGGTTCTCGGCCGCACCCTCGGCCATCGGCGCCAGCAGCGGGCGCACCATCTGCGGGTGCCCGCCCAGGCTGGTCAGGCCGATCGCGGCGGTCAGCTCGCGCACGCCCAGGTAGACGATCAGCAGGCGGCCAACCGTGGCCGAGGCAATGCGCGCGATCCATGCCTGCGCATGCTCGCGCAGCCCGTGCCGCTCCAGCAGGCCGATCACGGCCAGCGGCAGCAGGATGATCAGCGGCAGGTTGCGCGCCTTGACGAAGGCGGTGCCGATCGCCGAGAAGATCTGCATCAGCGGCATCGGCGCGGCCAGCCCCGTGGCCAGCGCGGCGAGCACCACCACCAGCATGGGATTGAAGCGCAGCACGAAGCCGATGATGATGACGCCGACCCCGACAAGGGGCCAGAGATTGACTGCCTGTTCCATAAGAGACACCAAACGAATGTGACGGAGGCGAGCGGACGGCAGCCGTGTCAGCGCACGACGGCGCCGGCCGCAGTGGATGCTGGCGGTTGAGACGGAGTGCTCAGTCGCCGGCGCGGACCGCGATGCCTTCCGCGCCCAGCCGTTCCCGGATGCGCCGCGCAAAGGCCAGCGCGTGGGCGCCGTCGCCGTGCAGACACACGGTTTCGGCTTGAATCGGTACCCAGGTGCCGTCGATGGCGCGCACGCGTTTCTCGCGCACCATGGTCAGGGTCTGGTTCAGGGCGACTTCCTCGTCCTCATGCAGCGCGCCCGGCGTGCCGCGCTTGACCAGCGTGCCGTCGGGGTTGTAGCCGCGGTCGGCAAAGACCTCCTGCTTGACGCGCAGGCCGGCCTCTTTGGCGATATCGATCATCTGGCTGCCGGCCAGGCCGAAGAACACCAGGTCGGCATCGAAGTCGCGCACCGCGCGCACGATGGCGCGGGCCAGCGCGGGGTCGCGCACGGCCTGGTTGTACAGCGCGCCATGCGGCTTGACGTGATGCAGCTCGCCGCCCTGCGCGCGCACGATCGCGTCGAGCGCGCCGATCTGGTACAGCACGTCGGCGTAGACGTGTTCCGGGTCGCGCTGCATCTCGGTGCGGCCGAAGTTCTCGCGGTCCGGGTAGCTCGGGTGCGCCCCGATCGCCACGCCGCGCTCCAGCGCCCACTTCACCGTCTGCAGCATGGTGGCCGCGTCGCCCGCGTGCCAGCCGCATGCGATATTGGCCGAACTGATCAGCGCCAGCAGCGCCTCGTCGTTGGCACAGCCTTCGCCAAGGTCAGCGTTCAAATCGATCTGCATTGCCATTCTCCTGTGCGGCGCACTGCGTCGCCCGATTGATGTTGCGCGTGCGCGCCTATGCCGCCACGCGCGTGCGTGCGCGCCGCCGCGCGGCGATGGGCATGCCATCGCCCTGCCACCGCAGCGCCTGGTCGATCTGGCGCAGGTAGCGCTCCAGCTCGGCCTGCGCCGCCTCTGCCTGCGCCAGCGTCACCTGCACGAAACGCACCGGCGCACCCAGCGGCACCTGCGCCAGCCGCCACAGGTCCGCGCCGATCACCACGCCGATCTTGGGATAGCCGCCGGTGGTCTGCGCATCGGCCATCAGCGCGATCGGCTGGCCGCCCGGCGGCACCTGCATCACGCCCGGCACCACGCCATGCGAGAGCAGGTCGGCGCTGCGCTCGGCGCGCCGCGCCAGCGCGGGCCCGTTCAGGCGCAGCCCCATGCGGTTGCTGTTGGGCGTGACGGTCCAGTCGGCCTGCCACAGCGCGGCCTGCGAGGCCGCGTCGAAGTCTTCATATTCAGGCCCCGGCAGCATCCGGACCGGCGTGGCCTTGCCCGCGATGCTGGCGGGCAGCGCCCACGCCGGCGCCTGCACGCCGATCCAGTCGGTCTCGGCCGCCAGCCCCGGGCGCCCCGCCGCCAGGCGGTCGCCTTCCTGCAGCGCGCGCCCGCCCAGCCCGCCAAAGCCTGACTTCAGGTCGGTGCTGCGCGAGCCCATCACCGGCTCGACCTCGATGCCGCCCGCCACGCACAGGTACACGCGCGTGCCGCCGCGCGTCGACGGCAGCGTCAGCGTCTCGCCCTTGTGCACGTCAAAGGCATGCCACGACCACACCGGCACGCCGTCCAGGTTGGCGCCGCATTCGGCACCGGCCAGCGCCACGCGCATATCGGCATGGAAGCGCAGCGCGGCGCGGCCCAGCGTGAATTCAATGGCGGCACAGCCCGGCGCATTGCCGAGCAGGCGGTTGCCCACCTCCACCGCCAGCATGTCCATGGCCCCGCAACGGCCCACGCCAAAACGGCGAAAGCCGGTACGGCCCAGGTCCTGCACCGAGGCGAGCGCACCGGGACGAATGATTTCGATCACGCGATGATTTCCTCGGCAACAAAGCGCACGGTATCGCCGGGCGCAAACAGCGACGGCGGATCCCGGTCCGCCACGAAGAGCTCGGCATCGGTGCGCCCGATCAGCTGCCAGCCGCCCGGCAGCACCGCCGGATAGATCCCGGTCTGCTCGCCGCCAATGCCGACCGACCCGGCCGGCACCGCCACCCGCGGCTCACGCCGGCGCGGCGTGGCCAGCTCCGGCGCCAGCCCGCCCATATAGGCAAATCCCGGCTGGAAGCCCAGGAAGTAGACGACGTACTCGCCGGCAGCGTGGCGGCGCACCACTTCCCGCGGCGTCAGCCCGGTATGGGCCGCCACATCGCCCAGGTCCGGGCCATGCTCACCGCCGTAGCGCACCGGGATCTCCACCAGCTTGCCGGTGGCATTGCGCGCCTCGCCGGAGGCCCAGGCGAGCTTCAGGTTGCGCTCCAGCGCGTCCACATCGGCGCTGCCGTCGAAGATCACGGTCAGGTTGTTCATGCCCGGCACCACGTCCACCACCCCGCGCCAGTCCTCGGCCCGGGCAGCCATCGCCCAGATCCGGCGCTGGACTTCCAGCGAGGCGGGGGGAGCCACGCTGTACAGCAGCGCCTGCTCGGCGAGTCGGTGGACGGTGCAGTTCATGAGATTCCCGGTAGCGCACTTGCTACCAGTTTAGGCAGGCAAGCCGGAATGTGACGTGCTTGTATTTCATCGATAATTTATCGATGAATTCATCATATCGAAATGAGACGAGGAGAAACAGTCAGGATTGACCCTAGGGGCGCAAGGGCCACTGCGACCGGCTGCACCATGGCCGGGCACCAAAGAAAAACGGCCGGGAAATCCCGGCCGTCTCTGCTCGATCAGTGTGCAACGCTGTCGTTCAGGCAAACCCCGCCTGATGCGCCTGCTGGTCAGCATGGTACGAACTGCGCACCATCGCCCCCACCGCAGCGTGGGTGAAGCCCATCTTGTAAGCCTCTTCCTCGAACATCTTGAAGGTGTCGGGATGGACGTAGCGCAGCACCGGCAGGTGGTGGTTCGACGGCGCCAGGTACTGGCCGATGGTCAGCATGTCGATATCGTGGGCGCGCATGTCGCGCATGACTTCGAGGATTTCCTCGTCGGTCTCGCCCAGGCCCACCATCAGGCCGGACTTGGTCGGCACGTTGGGGTTGCGGCGCTTGAATTCCTGCAGCAGCTTGAGCGAGTGCTCATAGTCCGCGCCCGGGCGGGCCTGCTTGTACAGGCGCGGCACGGTTTCCATGTTGTGGTTCATCACGTCCGGGGGGCACGCCTGCAGGATGTCCAGCGCCTTGTCCAGGCGGCCGCGGAAGTCGGGCACCAGCACTTCGATGCGGGTGGCGGGCGACAGCTCGCGCGTCTGCGAGATGCAGTCGACATAGTGCTGGGCGCCGCCGTCGCGCAGGTCGTCGCGGTCGACGCTGGTGATCACCACGTAGTTCAGCTTGAGCTGGGCGATGGTGCGGGCCAGGTTGCCCGGCTCGTTCACGTCGAGCGGATCGGGACGGCCGTGGCCGACGTCGCAGAACGGGCAGCGGCGCGTGCACTTGTCGCCCATGATCATGAAGGTGGCGGTGCCCTTGCCAAAGCATTCACCGATGTTGGGGCAGCTCGCTTCCTCGCACACCGTCACCAGGTTGTTGGCACGCAGGATGTCCTTGATCTCGTAGAAGCGTGAGCTGCCAGTGGCGGCCTTGACGCGGATCCAGTCCGGCTTCTTGAGCTTTTCGGCCGGCACGATCTTGATGGGGATGCGTGCGGTCTTGTCGGCCGACTTCTGCTTGCGGGTCGGGTCATACTGCTCCGCGGGGGACTGCGGGGCTTCGCTGGAAGTGGCGATCAGGGCGTCGCTCATACATTTCTCCGCACGCGCTCAGCGTGCATTTCGCTTTTGACTAGGAGGCCGGGGCCGTCTCACCCGGCTGCTTCGCTTCAGCCGGGGCGGCAGTTCCTTCGGCAGCCAGCGCACGGGCTTCGTGCGCTGCCAGCACCTCGCACAATGCTGCCGCCAGGCGCTGTGCGATTTCCGGTTGTTGTGCCGCGGTCACGGGCAAGGGGGCGCCGTTGGCATCCGCCGCCGCGAAGGTGGCGCCCGCGCTGGCCATGTCGACTGTTTCCAGCCCGGCATAGCCGCAGGGATTGATGCGCAGGAACGGCGACAGGTCCATCTGCACGTTGAGGCTGACGCCGTGGTAGCTGCAGCCGTTGCGGATCTTGAGGCCGAGCGCGGCAATCTTGGCGCCCTGGCGCGGCCCGTTGGACAAATAGATGCCGGGGGCGCCGGGCTTGCGTTCGGCTGCGAGATTATACGCCGCGAGCGTGTCCAGCACCGCCTGCTCGATGCCGTGCACGAGTTCGCGCACCATCAGGCGGCGGCGGCGCAGATCGAGCAGCAAATAGGCCACGACCTGGCCGGGACCGTGATATGTGATCTGCCCGCCACGATCGATCTGCACGACGGGAATCTGGTCGTCCGGGGCGAGCAGGTGCGCGGGGTCGCCCGCCTGGCCCAGGGTGTAGACCGGCGGATGCTCGACCAGCCAGACCTGGTCGGGCGTCTCGGGCGTGCGTGCGGCGGTGAAGGCGCGCATCGCGTCGAAACACGGCTGATAGTCCTCGCGGCCGCGTTCGATGACTTGAATCGGATGCATGGCGAGAGTGTAACGAAAAGGGCCGGCTTGCGCCGGCCCCGCCTCGGTCACTTCTGCTGCCCGCTCAGGGCGTGGTCCGGCGGGAATCGTCCGATGCGTCACGCGACCAGACCAGGCGCAGATGCCCGCGTCCGCGGTGTGATGCGGACGATGCCCCGCCGGGCTTCGGCTCAGGATGCGGTGACCTGGTCCTGGTTAGGCGTCCATTCGGTGCCTCGAACCAGACGGCGCAGGCTGCGATACACCAGGTGCGGCACATCAGCCAGCGCCAGCGCCGGACGACGCGCTTCCGCGATCAGGGCGAGGCGCACTGGTTGCGGCGCACGCGGGTCAACGCTCAGCACCACCTCGTCACCGGAGCGCAGCAGCAGGCTGCCGCCACAACGCAGCCAGTAGTCCTCCGAATCGTTCTCGCGGGTCAGCCATACGTCGGTGCCGCGGGCCTCTTCGACATGCAGGCGCTGGGCAGCATGCACCGACAGCGTGGTGACTTCGCCAGGATTCAGGGTGAACACGGTCGTTGTGAGCACGGTTTTCATGGTGGTTCTCCGTTCAGCCGGCCTCGGCGGGGATACGCCAGACACAGTACGAATTCGCGACGGGGCACCGGAACTGGCCCGGCAAGGGGACCAGGCCAGTTAAATCCTATGAATATCGCCGTGAAGTAAATGACTACTGCGGGGGCCGGTGATGGAATATTAGTGATTGCCCGACCACTATCAAAACGATATATTTTCTTTGTTCTTGTTAGACAAACTCACATACACACGACCGCCTGGAGACCACCATGGCCTGGAAAAGCGCCTGGGAAAAGGACCTGCCGCGCGGCTGGCACCGCGAGCTGCCGCGCCTGCCGGCGCTGACCGCGCTGCGCGCCTTCGAGGCCGCGGCGCGGCACGAGAGCTTTTCGCGCGCGGCCACGGAGCTGTTTGTCACGCACGGCGCGGTCAGCCACCAGATCCGCGCACTGGAAGACGAACTGGGCATGCCGCTGTTCGAGCGCCACGGCAAGCGCGTCGCGCTGACGCCGTCGGGGCGCCTCTATGCCGAGCGCGTGCGTGACGCGCTGCTGCAGATCGCCGATGCCACGCGCGCGCTGCAGGCCGGCAACCGCGACAAGCGCCTCACCATCAGCACCATGCCGTCGTTTGCCGCGCGCTGGCTGACGCCGCGCATCGGCAGCTTTATCGAGCGCCACCCGGAGCTGGATGTCGAGCTGCTGTCGTCGAACACGCTGGTCAACTTTGCGCACGAGGAAGTCGATATCGCGCTGCGCATGGGCAGCGGCGACTATCCCGGCCTGTACGTGGAACGGCTGCTGGACGATGTCTTCTTCCCGGTCTGCAGCCCCGGCTTCAATGGCGGCCGCCTGCCCGGGCGGCCGCAGGACATGGCGGGGCTGCCGCTGCTGCGCGGCGAGGGCGATCCGTGGAAGCCGTGGTTCGAGGCCGCCGGGCTGGGCTGGCCCGAGCCGCGCAAGGGCCTGCTGCTGGAAGATTCCTCGCTGCTGCTGCAGGCCGCGTCCGAAGGCCAGGGCATTGCGCTGATCCGCTCCTCGCTGGCCTACAACGACCTGCTGGCCGGGCGCGTGGTGCGGCTGTTCGATGTCAGCATCCCCTGTCCATGGCTGCTGTACTTCGTATGCGCGCCGGGCTCATTGAACCTGCCCAAGGTGCAGGCATTCCGCGGCTGGCTGCTGCCCGAGATCGAGCGCTTCCGTGAGGTGCTGGCGCAGTGGGAGTGAACTAGTCTTCCGGCGCTTCGCCGGAGTCAGCAGGATCGGCGGCTGCGTCCGCCGCCGGCGTGGCGCGCGCCCGGCCGGCCCGCGGATGGGCCTTGTCGTAGACCTTCGCCAGATGCTGGAAATCGAGCGCGGTATAGACCTGCGTGGTCGAGATGCTGGCATGGCCCAGCATCTCCTGCACCGCGCGCAGGTCGCCCGACGACTGCAGCACGTGGGTGGCAAACGAATGCCGCAGCATATGCGGATGCACATCGGCCGGCACGCCGGCGCGCAGCGCCTGCTGCTTGAGCCGCAACTGCACGGTGCGCATCGACAGGCGCCGCCCGCGCGGACCGAGGAACAGGGCGTGGGCATCTTCCGGCAAGGCGCCGGGGCGCAGCATCGTGTCGCGCACCGCCAGCCAGGCGCGCAGCGCCTCGATGGCCTTGCTGCCGACCGGCACCGAGCGCTGGCGCGAACCCTTGCCGGTCACGGTGACTTCCGCCCCGGCCAGGTCGAGCCAGCCGCTGGAGCGGTAGCCGTCGGCATCGGCATAGCGCAGGTCCAGCTGCACCAGCTCGGACAGCCGCAGCCCGCTTGAATAGAACAGCTCATGGACCGCATGGTCGCGCAGTGCCTGGGCATCCGTGCCGGCAGGATGCGCGACCAGTGCCACCGCATGTTCGACCGACAGGGCCTTGGGCAGCGCGTGGCCAGAGCGCGGCGCGCGCACGCCGTCGACCGGGTTCACCGTGACGCCATGGCCGTGGCGCGCCGCCCACTGGAAGAAGCCGCGCCAGGCCGACAAGGTGCGCGCGATGCTGGTGCCGACCAGCCCGGCGCCATGCAGCCGCGCGGCAAAGTTGCGGATATGGTGGGTCTGCAGTGCCAGCAGGGCCACGCCGGGCGCATAACGCGCCGCGTGCCCCTGCAGCACGCGCAGGTCGCGGCTGTAGCTGGTCAGCGTGTGCTCGGCCAGCTTGCGGCTGCCGCGCAGCCAGTCCAGGTAGCGTGTGACCAGCGGCTCGGGTGCCGGCGGCGGGCCGTCGCTGGCAGGAGCGATATCCGCAACCACGCTGCGGGGCGGCCGGCGTGCAGTCATGGCGTCAGGCGTGGGTCGCCGCGCCTCAGTCGCGCAGCCGGTGCAGCGCGGCGCCGGCGACTTCGCCGATCTGCGACAGGTAGGCGGTGCCCATGCCTTCGTGGAAACGGCGCGGATCGGGCGAGCCCAGCACCAGCAGGCCAAAGGCTGCGCCGCGCACGTCGGCACCGGCCTCGGCATCGCCGGCACGCACCGGCACGCGCAGCGTCACCATCGCCAGCGAGGTGATATCGTCGCGCTCCAGCAGCCCCGCGGCCTCGAAGCCGCCGTTGCTGCCGCAGTACGGCGCACGCAGGCCTTCGGCAAAGATGCGCAGGTCTTCGCTGGCGCCCTGCGCCACTTCCATATGGACGTATTGCTCGGCCACATCCCACAGCCTGAGCGCCACCGCCGGCACATCGAACACCTGCTGCAGGCCGTCCTGCACCGCATAGGGCAGCGCGTGCGAATCGGCCTCGGCCAGCAGGCGCAGCTGCCAGGCATGCATGCGCTGCTGGGTGCGGTCGTTGTCATGGCCGTGGCGGACCAGGTCCGCCAGGCGCAGCTCCAGGCCCTTGTTCTTCTCGCGCAGGATTTCCATCTGGCGTTCCTGCAGCGACACGGCGCGGTGGCTGTGCGGGCTGGTCAGCTGCACCGCGGCCAGCAGCTCGGCGTGTTCTTCGAAGAATTCGGGGTGGCTCTGCAGGTAGGCGGCAACGTCTTGGGCGTTCATGGGGCGTGGACCGGTAGAGGTAAAGTGGGTGGCAGTTTAGCAAAGGGGACCGGCGGCACAGCCGCGGCCCCCTTTTTACAGGCTGCGCTAGTGTCCTGTTCCGCAAGTAACTTGCCAAAATTTCATGGCAAGGTATTTGCAGAACAGGACACTAGGTCTGGATCAGCCGCTTCTGCCGCGAAATGCTCATCAGAATGCCGATGCCCGCGCCCAGCGTCACCAGCGCGGTGCCGCCATAGCTCATCAGCGGCAGCGGCACGCCCACCACTGGCAGGATGCCGCTGACCATGCCCATGTTGACGAAGGCATAGGTGAAGAAGATCAGCGTGATCGATCCCGCCAGCAGCCGCGAGAACAGCGTCGGCGCATTGGCCGCGATAAACAGGCCGCGGAAGATCAGCAGCAGGTACAGCACCAGCAGCACCGCATTGCCGATCAGGCCGAACTCTTCCGAGTACACCGCGAAGATAAAGTCGGTGTGCTTTTCCGGGATGAATTCCAGGTGCGTCTGCGTGCCCTTGAGCCAGCCCTTGCCTTCGACCCCGCCGGAGCCGATGGCAATGATCGACTGGATCGTGTGGAAGCCCTTGCCGAGCGGATCGCTGGTGGGGTCCAGCAGCGTGCAGACGCGGTGCTGCTGGTAGTCGTGCAGCACCGGCCAGTTCACGCCCGGCGCGCACATATCGTTCTGGAACGTGATCAGCAGCGTGATCGCTACCACCAGCAGCCCCAGCAGCGGCAGGATCAGCCGCCACGACAGGCCGGCGAAGTAGATCACGTACACGCCCGCGGCCATCACCAGCAGTGCCGTGCCCAGGTCAGGCTGCTTGGCGATCAGGCCGACCGGGATCAGCAGCAGCCCCAGCGCCACCACGAAGTCGAACCACCTGATCACGCCCTCGCGCTTCTGGAAATACCAGGCCAGCATCAGCGGCATCGAGATCTTCATGATCTCGGACGGCTGGATCACCATGCCGACATAGAGCCAGCGGCGCGCGCCCTTGCGGATCAGGCCGAACATGGCCACCGCGATCAGCAGCGCCACCCCGACCGTGTAGATCGGCACCGCCACCCGCATCAGCGTCTGCGTGGGCAGGTAGGCGATCACGATCATCACCACATAAGACAGCAGGATATTGCGCAGCTGGTCCTCGACCCGGCCCGGCATGTCAATGGCGGCCGAGTACAGCGCCACGATGCCGGTGGCGAACAGCAGGAAGACGATCAGCGAGAGTGGTTTGTCAAAACCGGTCAGCGCGGTCTTGATCAGGGACAGGACGCGGCGTCGATCCATGCGCGTCTCCTTCAGCGAGTGGCGTCGGCACCGCTGGCTGCCTTGGCAGCCACGGGCTTGACGCGTGGTTTGGGCGCGGGCGCCTTGGCCGGCACGACCGGCGCGGAAGCCGGCGGCGGCACCTTCGGCTTGCTGTGGCCCAGCGCCTGCAGCATGCGTTCATCCAGCGTCTGCACGGCCGAGGCCGGTGCGATCGCGGCCGGGTCCAGCGCCGCCGCGATCGCGTCAGACGCCCCGGCACGCGCGCCCGACGCCGCGGCGACCGCGCTGGCGGCCGCGCCGCTGGCCGGTGCGCTGCCGCTAGACATCACCGTGGCGCTGGCAATGCTGGCGGTCTGGCCGGTGGTGAACACGCTCGGCGTAGCCACCGGCGGGCGGCCCGCCATGCGCTCGGCTTCCGGCGGCGCGATCGCCTCCAGCTCCGCCGGCCATTTGCCGGTCAGGTAGTAATCCATCACCTTGCGCGCGATCGGCGCGGCCACCGCCGCGCCGAAGCCGGCGTTCTCGACGATCAGCGCAATCGCGATCCTGGGGTTGTCCGCGGGCGCGAAGGCCGTGTACAGCGAGTGGTCGCGCTTGCGCTCTTCGAGCGCATGGTGGTTGTACTTCTCGCCCTTGGCCAGGCTGTAGGTCTGCGCCGTGCCGGTCTTGCCCGCCGATTCATAGGCGGCGCCGGCGAACACGCGCGCGGCCGTGCCGGAATGCGTCACCGCCACCATGGCGCGCTTGATCACGTTGATGTCGGCCTGCTTGAGCGGGATCGTGTAGCTTTCCTTGGGCACGGTCAGCGTGCGCTTGCGCGTGACCGCGTCCTCCACGGCCTTGACCAGGTGGGGTTTCATCACCTTGCCGTCGTTGACGATGACCGAGGTGGCCTGCGCCAGCTGCAGGATGGTGAAGCTGTTGTAGCCCTGGCCGATGCCCAGCGAGATGGTCTCGCCGTCGTACCACCTCTGCTGCTCGGGCTTGCGGTAGGCGCGGCGCTTCCAGTCGGTGGACGGCAGGATGCCGCGGCTTTCGCCCTCGATGTCGATGCCCGTGATCTGGCCGAAGCCCAGCGGCTTCATGAAGTCATGGATGCCGTTGACGCCCATGTCGCGCGCCAGCGCGTAGTAGTAGGTGTCGCACGAGTGCACGATCGAGCTGTGCATGTCGACCCAGCCATGGCCGCCCGGCTTGTCGTCGCGGAAGGTATGGTTGCCCAGCGTGAAGAAGCCGGGGTCGGACATGCCCCAGGCCGCGGTGCGCTTGCCGGTGGTCAGCGCGGCCAGCGCCATGAACGGCTTGTAGGTCGAGCCCGGCGGGTAGGTGCCGCGCAGCGGGCGGTTCAGCAGTGGCTTGTCGGGCGAGTTGTTGAGCTCGTTCCAGGTATTGGTGTCGATGCCTTCGACGAACAGGTTGGGGTCGTAGGTCGGCTTGGAGACAAAGGCCAGGATGTCGCCGGTGGACGGCTCGATCGCCACCAGTGCGCCGCGGCGGTTGCCGTAGAGCGCCTCGGCCAGCTGCTGCAGGCGGATGTCCAGCGACAGGATCAGGTTGTTGCCAGGCGTGGCGGGTGAGGTCGACAGCGTGCGGATGGGGCGCCCGCCCGCGCTCACTTCCACTTCCTCGAAGCCGGTCAGGCCGTGCAGCTCGCTCTCGTAGCTCTGCTCCAGGCCGATCTTGCCGATGTAGTTGGTGCCCTTGTAGTTGTCGGCGTCCTTGCGCGGATCGTATTTGGCGCCGTCGGCATCGTTGGCCTCGTCCATGGCCTCGATGCGTTCCTGGTCGCGCTGCGAGATGCGGCCCAGGTAGCCGATCACATGCGAAGCCGACTCGCCCAGCGGGTACTGCCGGAACAGCCGCGCGCGCACATCCACGCCCGGGAAGCGGAAGCGCTGCGCTGAGAAGCGCGCCACTTCCTCGTCGCTCAGCTGGCTGCGGATCGGCAGGCTTTCAAAGCTGCGCGACTCTTCCATCAGCCGCTTGAAGCGGCGCCGGTCGCGCGGCTGGATATCCACCAGCGCCGACAGGCCTTCGATGGTGTTGTCCAGCGTATCGCCCAGCTTGGACGGCGTGATCTCCAGCGTGTAGGCGGAATAATTGCGCGCCAGCACGATCCCGTTGCGGTCCATGATGATGCCGCGGTTGGGCTCGATCGGCGCCACCGAGATGCGGTTGTCCTCGGCCTTGGCCGAGTACTGGTCATGCTTGTACCACTGCAGCCACAGGAAGCGCGTGAACAGCAGGCCAAAGCAGATCACCGTGAACAGGGCCGCGGCCGCCACGCGGATGCGGAAGCGGCCGATTTCCAGTTCGACGTTGCGGATTTCGGTCATGGTACTGCGTTGGCCAGGGATGAGCGTTTAGGTGCGGTCAGGTGCGTGCGGCGTCAGATCGGACGGGTCTCGTCGACATCGCTCGAACGGCGCTGCGGCGCCAGCAGCAGGCTGGTTGCCAGCGGCCACAGCAGCGCCTCGATCGCCGGTGCCAGCAGCAGTTGCCAGCCCGGCAGCGGCGCGCCCATGGCCAGCCGGATCAGCACCGGCACCGCGTGCACGATGAACAGCAGCGGCAGCACGTGCAGCGCCTGGGTATAGACGGTGAACCACAGCACGCGGCGGTGGATGGTGATGGCGAAGTAGGCCAGCAGGGTGTAGGCCAGCGCGTGCTCGCCCAGCAGCCGGGCATCGTGCACGTCCATCAGCAGGCCCAGCAGGAAGGCCACGCCCATACCCACCTTGCGCGGCTGGTGGATGTTCCAGAACACCAGCACCAGCGCCACCATGTCGGGGACCCACAGCGTGGTGCCCCAGGGCATCAGGTTGAACAGGAACGCCAGCACGAAGCTGAAGGCGATAAAGGCGGGATTGACCGGCCGCAGCAGGTATTGGGGATTGGTCACCGTGGTGCCTCCTTGGCGGGCGCGGCCTTGGCAGCCGCTGCGCTATCGGCGGCAGCGCGTGCCGCAGCGGACTTGGCGCCCTTGACCGGCGCCTCCGGCTTGGCCTCGACCGTTTCCCGCGCGGGAATGGCCGCGTCGTAGCGCACCACCAGCAGCAGGCGGTGCGCTCGCACGCCGGCCACCGGCTCGCAGTACACGCGCGAGAACGCGGTATCGGCCTTGCGCTCGATATGGACGATCTTTGCCACCGGCAGGCCCGGCGGGTAGGTGCCGTCCAGGCCCGAGGTCACCAGCAGGTCGCCCTGCTGCAGGTCGGCGGCGGCGGCCATGAAGCGCAGGTCCAGCTGGCCCGCGCGCGCGCCGCCGAAGGCCACGCTGCGCAGCCCGTTGCGCACCACCTGCACGGGGATGGCCTGGTCCTTGTCGGTGAGCAGCGTCACCTCGGACTGGAACGGCGACACGCGCGTGACCTGCCCCACCACGCCGCGCTCGTCGATCACCGGGTAGCCGGCGCGCAGGCCGTGCTGGCTACCCTTGTCGATCACGATGCGCTGGGTGTAGGGATCGCGCGCGTCATACAGGATCTCGGCGGCCGTTACCGGCGTGGCCGACTGCTGCGCCAGCCCGAGCAGCTTGCGCAGCTGGTTGTTCTCGGACTCCAGCTGCGCCTGGCGCACCGAGGCCTGGGCCTGCTGCACGGCGTTCTGGCGCAGTTCGCGGTTTTCGGTGGCGAGCATCGCCGACGACTGCGCATAGTCGAACATCGTGCGCAGCGCGTCGCGCGGCGTCAGCACCAGGCGTTCGACCGGCATCAGCACGGTGGCGGCAACCTGCCGGCCCACGCTGAGCGCGTCGAAACGGGCATCGACCACCAGCAGCGCCAGCGCGATACCCACGTACAGGACCAGCCTGGCGACAGCCGAGGTGCCTTGCTTGAAGAGCGGCGGAGGGGAGTAATCCATTTACCCGAACAAAGGCCGAAGCCCACGCGGAAACGCCCCGCCGCCCGCCGTGCCGCGCCCGGGTCCCTTGCGGGGACGGGAGCGGCAAGGCCGGGCGGCGGGAACTGCCAGGGCCTGGCCCCGGCGGATGAGGCGCCGCGACGCCGCCCTGATCGCTGGATCCGGCAGGCCGCGCATCGCCACGTGAGCGTCCTTCTTACTCGTAGGAGAAGATGCTGCCGAGCTTGTCCATGCGTTCCAGTGCCATGCCGGAGCCGCGCACCACGCAGGTCAGCGGGTCTTCGGCCACCAGCACCGGCAGGCCGGTTTCTTCCGCCAGCAGGCGGTCCAGGTCGCGCAGCAGCGCACCGCCGCCGGTCAGCATCATGCCGCGTTCGGCGATGTCGGCGCCCAGTTCGGGCGGGGTCTGTTCCAGTGCGATCTTCACCGCCGACACGATCTGGTTCAGCGGATCGGTCAGGGCTTCGAGGATTTCATTGGACGACACGGTGAAGGCGCGCGGGATGCCTTCGGACAGGTTGCGGCCCTTGACTTCCATCTCGCGGACTTCGGAGCCCGGGAAGGCCGAGCCGATTTCCTTCTTGATCGCTTCAGCGGTCTGTTCGCCGATCAGCATGCCGTAGTTGCGGCGGATGTAGTTGACGATGGCCTCGTCGAACTTGTCGCCGCCCACGCGCACCGAACCCTTGTAGACCATGCCGCCCAGCGAGATGATGCCCACCTCGGTGGTGCCGCCGCCGATATCCACCACCATCGAGCCCGACGGCTCGGACACCGGCAGGCCGGCGCCGATCGCGGCCGACATCGGCTCCTCGATCAGGTAGACCTGGCTGGCACCGGCGCCCAGCGCCGATTCGCGGATGGCGCGGCGCTCGACCTGGGTCGAGCCGCACGGCACGCAGATGATGATGCGCGGGCTCGGGCGCAGCAGCTTGCTGTCGTGCACCATCTTGATGAATTGCTTGAGCATCTGCTCGGTCACGGTGAAGTCGGCAATCACGCCGTCCTTCATCGGGCGGATCGCTTCGATATTGCCCGGCACCTTGCCCAGCATCTGCTTGGCTTCCTTGCCCACCGCCGTGATGGTCTTCTTGGCGTTGGGGCCGCCTTCCTGGCGGATCGCGACGACCGAGGGCTCGTCCAGCACGATGCCCTTGTCGCGCATGTAGATCAGCGTGTTGGCGGTGCCGAGGTCGATCGCCAGGTCGTTGGAGAAGTAGCTGCGGAGAAATCCGAACATCAGGAATCCTGTCTGTGGTGGTGTTCGCGGGTAGGCGAAGCGGCCGGCACCGCGAACGGCCCGGCCACGAAATACGTTGTGTTGAATACGGAATGGTTCCCGGCTTCCCGGTCCGCCCGCCGTCCGGCACGGGGCTGCCCGGGCCGGGATGGAATGGGAACGGCAATCGCCGGCGCACCGCGCGCGCCGGCCCTACGGGAACCTTTGATTAGACCCCGCGGAAAAGTTCGCGGAAATGTGCAGGCACCGGCGCACCATATCGAATCACTGCGACATGCGCTGGCCGGCTGCAGAGGCCTAATCAGAGGACCCAGGTCCGCCCTTCGGGCGCCTGAGGATGCCAGGCGCAGGCGCGCCTGCCAGCGGCCGGCTTGCGGCCATGTGGCGTAAGCGTTGCCAAGGGTCGGTAACTCGCAATGATACCTTATAATTCCTGCTGCTTCGGGCGTTTACAGCCTGAAAATACCTGTAATTCCGACGACTCCGGGGCGCCACTCCGGCGCCCCCGGTCAGGCCATGGGCCGTGCGACGCAGCCGCCCCATGAGCCAGCCGCCGGCGCAGCCCGTGCCCCCCGCATCCGAGCATCCGAACCACCACGCCATGGCCCTCGCTCTATCCGACGTCAAGCGCATCGCCCACCTGGCCCGCATCGAAACCAGCGATGACGAGGCCGCCCAGACGCTTGCGCAGCTGAACAACTTTTTCTCGCTGGTCGAGCAGATGCAGGCGGTCGACACCACCGGCATCGAGCCGCTGGCCCACCCGCTGTCTGCCGTGCGCGACATGGTCCAGCGCCTGCGCGAGGACGTGGTCACCGAATCCGACCGCCGCGCCGACTACCAGCGCCCCGCGCCTGCCACCGAAGACGGCCTGTACCTGGTGCCCAAGGTCATCGAATGACCGCCGCCCGGCCCGGACCCGACGCACCCGTGCATGCCTGTCCGGCGCCGGCCACCCGCCAGTACGCCACCCCTGATGCCAACCGACTGTCATGCCCTTTTCCGCTGATTCCGTGACCTCCCTGCGCCAGCTAGCCGATGCGCTGGCCGCGCGCTCCGTCTCCGCCGAGGAACTCGCACGCGAGTACCTGGCCCGCATCGAGCAGGCCGCCGCGCTCAACGCGTTTATCCACGTCGATGCCGAGCGGACCCTGGCGCAGGCGCGCGCCGCCGACGAGCGCCGCGCCTGCGGCGAGGCCGCGCCGCTGACCGGCGTGCCGATCGCGCACAAGGATGTGTTCGTCACGCGCGGCTGGCGTGCCACCGCCGGCTCGAAGATGCTGGCCAACTATGAAAGCCCGTTCGACGCCACCGTGGTCGAGCGCATGGCCGCGGCCGGCATGGTCACGCTGGGCAAGACCAATATGGACGAGTTCGCGATGGGCTCGTCCAACGAGAACTCGCATTTCGGCCCGGTGCGCAACCCCTGGGACACCAGCCGCGTGCCCGGCGGCTCGTCGGGCGGCTCGGCCGCGGCCGTGGCCGCCGGCCTGGCCCCCGCCGCCACCGGCACCGACACCGGCGGCTCGATCCGCCAGCCGTCGTCGTTCTCCGGCATCACCGGGATCAAGCCGACCTATGGCCGCGTGTCGCGCTACGGCATGATCGCCTTCGCCTCGTCGCTGGACCAGGCCGGCCCGATGGCCCATAGCGCCGAAGACTGCGCGCTGCTGCTCAACGCCATGGCCGGCTTCGACCCCAGGGACTCCACCAGCATCACACCCGCGCAGGGCGGCGTGGACGAGGACTACACCCGCCTGCTGGGCCAGCCGCGCGCCGGCGCCACTGCCGAGCGCCCGCTCGCCGGCCTGCGCATCGGCCTGCCGAAGGAATACTTCGGCAAGGGCCTGTCGGCCGACGTCGAGCAGGCCGTGCGCGCCGCGCTGGCCGAGTATGAAAAGCTGGGCGCCACGCTGGTCGAGGTGACGCTGCCCAAGACCGAGCTGTCGATCCCGGTGTACTACGTGATCGCGCCGGCCGAGGCCTCGTCCAACCTGTCGCGCTTTGACGGCGTGCGCTATGGCCACCGCGCGGCCGAATACCGCGACCTGCTCGACATGTACAAGAAGAGCCGCGCCGAAGGCTTCGGCGCCGAGGTCAAGCGCCGCATCATGGTCGGCACCTATGTGCTGTCGCATGGCTACTACGACGCCTACTACCTGCAGGCGCAGAAGATCCGCCGCATCATCGCCGACGACTTCCAGCGCGCCTTCGCCCAGTGCGACGTGATCATGGGGCCGGTGGCGCCGACGGTGGCGTGGAAGCTGGGCGAGAAGACCTCGGACCCGGTGCAGATGTACCTGGCCGACATCTTCACGCTGTCGACCAGCCTGGCCGGCCTGCCCGGCATGAGCGTGCCGTGCGGCTTCGGCGAGGCCGGCATGCCGGTGGGCCTGCAGCTGATCGGCAACTACTTCGACGAGGCGCGCCTGCTGCAGACCGCGCACGCGTTCCAGCAGGCGACCGACTGGCACCTGCGCCGTCCCGGCAAGGCATGAACATGACCGCGCGCTCCTCGCTGACCCTGCGCCTGATGGCCGCGGCCGCGCTCGCCGCGGCGGTGGCCGGCTGCATCCCGCTGCCGGGCGGGCTGGGCCGGCCCGCTCCAATCGCCAGCCGCGACATCGACCTGGCCGGCGACTGCCGCCGCACCGAGGAAGACGGCTTCCGCGAAGACGCCCAGCTGCGCGTGTCGGACAACAGCGTGCAGCAGCTGTCGTGGAAGCTGTGGGTAGGCAAGCGCGGCTCGTGCAGCTTCAACCTCGCTGACTTCCGCCAGGTCCAGAAGAAGCCGCATATCGAGCTGCGCGCCAATGACGGCAGCGGCTGCAAGCTGATGGTCTGGCAGGACCCGCGCCGCGTTACGCTGGCGCACGCCAACTGCCAGCAGCGCTGCACCCCCGGCATCTACGAAGAAGCCTGGCCCGTGATGTTCGAGCCAGGCAGCGGCGCCTGCGCCCGCACGCGCTGAAGCCACCGAAGCCGGCCATGACCCACGCACCCGCCACCCCGCAACGCCCGCCGCGCACCGCCCGTCCGGCGGTGGCGGTGCTGCGCGCCGCGGTGGCACTGGGGCTGGGCGCATGGCTGGCCGGCGCATCCGCGCATACACCGGAACTGCCCGCGCCCGCGCTGGCGCAGCCGGCGCCGCTGACGCCCGCCGGCGTGCTGGCGCCGAATGCGGTGAGCCGGGCCGCGCCAGGATCCGCGGCCACGGCACCCATGCCGGCGCAGCGTGTCCAGCTGCGCGGCGATGCGGCCACGCCCGCGCTCACCGCCTACTGGTTCCTGCCGCGCGAGGGCGCCACCCCGCGCGCGCTGCCGGTGGTGGTGGCGTTGCACGGCTGCGGCGGCCTGCTGTCCGCGCGCGCGCGCGCGGCGGGTGCCGCCGGAACCGCCCAGGCGGACGTTTCCGGACTGCTGCAGCAACGCTACCGCGAATACGCGCACTGGCTGAACGAGCGCGGCTATGCCGTGCTGATGCCCGACAGCTTCAGCGCGCGCGGCAGGCCCCACGGCATCTGCTCCGAACCCATCGACGCGCGCGGCATCGACGACCGTACGCGCCGCGCCGATGCGCTGGCCGCGCTGCGCTGGGTGGCGCAGCAGCCGGCGGTCGACACCGCGCGCATCGTGCTGCTGGGCTGGTCCAACGGCGCGCAGGCGGTGCTGGCCACCGTCGATGCCAGCCGCCCGTGGCCAGCCGGCACGCCCCAGGTGGAGCGCGCGGTGGCGTTCTACCCGGGCTGCAAGCGCGCCGTGCAGCAGCACAACTTCCGCCTGCGCGCGCCGATGCTGCTGATGATCGGCGGCGCCGACGACTGGACCCCCGCCACCCGCTGCGCCATGCTGCAGAGCGCGGTGCTGGCGCGCCAGCCGGGCGCGCGCTTCCGGCTGGAGATCTACCCGGGCGCCTATCACGGCTTCGACGGCACCAGCGAGCTGCATATGCGCCGCGACGTGCCGGCGGGCATGCGCAAGACCCAGGGCGTCACCGTCGGCGGCGATGCGGTGGCCCGCGTGGCCGCGCTGGCCCAGCTCGACTCATGGCTTGCCAGCCCCGACCCCTGACGGCCGGGGCAAGACCAGACTGAACCCGGGGCGGCTGCGCCGCTCCACCGCTACAGACAGAACCGAAAGAACCGAACAGGAATACCGCCATGCAATGGGAAGTGGTGATCGGCCTCGAAACGCACGCTCAGCTTTCGACGGCCTCCAAGATTTTTTCCGGCACCTCCACCGCCTTCGGGGCCGAGGCCAACACGCAGGCCTCGCCGGTGGACCTGGCGCTGCCGGGCGTGCTGCCGGTGCTCAACAAGGGCGCGGTCGAGCGCGCCATCCAGTTCGGCCTGGCGATCGGCGCCACCATCGCGCCGCGCAGCGTCTTTGCGCGCAAGAACTACTTCTACCCCGACCTGCCCAAGGGCTACCAGATCAGCCAGTATGAGATCCCGGTGGTACAGGGCGGCACCATCACCATCCAGGTCGAAGGCAAGAAGGGCGAGTTCTACGAAAAGACCGTCAACCTGACCCGCGCCCACCTGGAAGAAGACGCGGGCAAGTCCCTGCACGAAGACTTTGCCGGCATGACCGGCATCGACCTGAACCGCGCCGGCACCCCGCTGCTGGAAATCGTCACCGAGCCCGACATGCGCAGCGCCGCCGAAGCCGTGGCCTACGCCAAGGCGCTGCACTCGCTGGTGGTGTGGCTGGGCATCTGCGATGGCAACATGCAGGAAGGCAGCTTCCGCTGCGACGCCAACGTGTCGGTGCGCCCGCTCGGCCAGAAGGAATTCGGCACCCGCCGCGAGATCAAGAACCTGAACTCGTTCCGCTTCCTGCAGCAGGCCATCGAGTACGAAGTGCAGTGGCAGATCGCCGAGATCGAGGACGGCCGCAAGATCCAGCAGGCCACCGTGCTGTTCGACCCGGAAACGGGCGAAACGCGCGCCATGCGCACCAAGGAAGACGCGCACGATTACCGCTACTTCCCCGACCCCGACCTGATGCCGCTGGAAATCGACGCGAGCTGGGTCGAGCGCGTGCGCGGCGAGCTGCCGGAACTGCCGGCGGCGATGCAGGCGCGCTTTGTCTCGCAGTACGGCCTGTCGGCCTATGACGCCACCACGCTGACCGCGACCAAGGCCTTCGCCGCCTACTACGAGGCCGTGGTGGCCGACGCCGGCGCCGCCAACGCCAAGCCCGCGGCCAACTGGCTGATGGGCGACGTGGCCTCGCAGCTGAACCGCGAAGGCATCGCCATCGACGCCGCACCGGTCACGCCGGCGCAACTGGCCAGGCTGCTCGCGCGCATCGCCGACGGCACGGTATCGAACAACACCGCCAAGAAGGACGTGTTCCCGGCGATGTGGGCCGGCGAGCACGGCGGCGATGCCGACACCATCATCGCGGCCAAGGGGCTGAAGCAGATGTCCGACACCGGCGAGCTGGAGAAGATCATCGACGACGTGCTGGCCGCCAACGCCAAGTCGGTCGAGGAATTCCGCGCGGGCAAGGAGAAGGCGTTCAATGCGCTGGTCGGGCAGGCGATGAAGGCGACCAAGGGCAAGGCCAATCCGGCGCAGGTGAATGAGCTGCTGAAGAAAAAACTGGGGTAAGGGCTGGCTGACAGGGCCAGCGAACCGCTGCGGCAGGCGTATCCTACTGGCCTGCTCTAAAAGTCAGGAGATCCCCATGAGCTGGTCCGCCCATCAATACGTCGCCTTCGAAGACGAACGCACCCGCCCGGTCCGCGACCTGGTGGCTGCCATCCCCAATGAGATCGCGCGCAGCGCGGTGGATATCGGCTGCGGGCCGGGCAACTCCACCGAGGTGCTGCTGGCGCGCTATGCGGGGGCGTCGGTGACCGGGCTGGACAGCTCGCAGGACATGGTCGACGCGGCGCGCAAGCGCCTGCCCGAGGTGCAGTTCCGCGTGGCCGACATCGGCACCTGGGACGAGGCCGGGCCCTATGACGTGATCCTGGCCAATGCCGTGCTGCAGTGGCTGCCTGACCACGCCAGCCTGTTCCCGGCACTGGTATCCAGGCTCGCCCCCGGCGGCACGCTGGCCGTGCAGATGCCGGACAACCTGGAAGAACCCGCGCACCGGCTGATGCGCCAGGTGGCGGCGGAAGGCCCGTGGGCAGAAAAGCTCGCCGGCGCCAGCAAGGCCCGCGCCGAGCGCGCCCCGGCGCAGTGGTACTACGAGCTGCTGCGCCCGCTGTGCCAGCGCGTGGACGTATGGCTGACCACGTACCACCATCCGCTGGCGGGCGGCCCGGCCGCGGTGGTGGAGTGGTTCAAGGGCAGCGGCCTGCGCCCCTTCCTGCAGCCGCTGGACGAGGCCGAGCGCGCCGCCTACCTGGCGCGCTACCAGACCGAGATTGCCAAGGCGTACCCGGCGCTGCCGGACGGGTCGGTGCTGCTGCCGTTCCCGCGCCTGTTTATCGTCGCGACGCGCTGAGGCCCTGCGCCGGCTTGTGGCACACCGCTTCGATGTTGTGCCCGTCCGGGTCCAGCACGAAGGCGCCGTAGTAGTTGGGGTGGTAGTGCGCGCGGATGCCCGGCGCGCCGTTGTCGCGCCCGCCCGCGGCCAGCGCCGCGCGATGGAAGGCATCGACGGTCTCGCGGCTGTCCACGCGGAAGGCCACGTGCAGCGGCGGCTGGTTGGGCGTGCCGCGGTGGATCCAGAAGTCGGGTTGCCCCGGCGGGCCGAAGCCTGCGACATCGGTGCTGCCGGTGACGCTGGCCGGGAATTCCTTGTCCAGCACATAGCCGATGGCGCCCAGCGCCGCCTGGTAGAAGGCACGGCTCTTGCCGTAGTCGCTGACGCTTACGCCGGTGTGGTCGATCATGGGTCGCTTCCTTTCAACGGTGGGAGGGGGCTCAGGCCAGGTCCAGCACGCTCATGGTGGCGTTCAGGCGGCTGACCAGCACCGATTCACCGTGGAGGTCGGCAAAGACATCCGCCTCCACCACGATGATCGAACGGCCGGACTTGAGCACATCGGCACGGCAGCGCAGCCGTTCGCTGCGCACGGCCCTGAGCAGGTTGATCTTGAACTCCGCGGTGACCACGTGCTGGCCTGCCTCCAGGATGGTGGATGCCGCCGCGCCCGCGGTGTGGTCCGCGATGGTGGCCTGCACGCCCGCATGGACGATGCCGCCGTGCTGCAGGTGGCGCGGCGCAATGGCCAGCGTGGATTCGCACCAGCCGGGCCCGCAGTCCGCCAGCGTGATGCCGACATCGTTGACAAAGGCGGCCTGGCGAAAGCCCGCCTCGATGGTGTCGCGCAGCAGAAGCCGTTCCTGTTCAGTGGTCATGGCTGTTCCTTGTCGGGTCCCTGCATCACCGGGATGTGCGCATTGCAGCGTGAAGGCGCGGGGCTGTCAACCATCCATGCGCCTGTTACGCCGCGCGGAAGCGGGCCGGCGTGCTGTCGCCTACACTGGAAGCATCCGCGACCCGCGTGCGCGCCTGAGCGCATGCAGCCCGCAATGATCGCCGACACCCATCCCCCCACACTGCGCCGCAAGACGCGCCCCGCCGCGGCCTTTGCCGCGCTGACGCAGGCAAGCCTGGCGCGCATCGAAGCGAGCCTGGCCCAGTTGCTGCGCCGCGACGAGCCCGAAGACCTGCACGCGCTGCGCGTGGCGGTGCGCCATGCGCGCGCGGTGCTGTGGGCGCTGGGGCCGTCGTTGCCGCGGCAGGAGCGCGATCGCTGGAAGCATGACCTGCGCATGCTGGCGCGCGCCACCAGCGACGTGCGCGACTGGGATGTATTCCTGGCCGAAACCATTGCACCGGCGCGCAAACTGGAACCTGACGATACCGTGCTGTCGGCCATCGCCGATACCGCCCGGGAGCGCCGCGACACCGCGCGGCAAACCATGCTGGCGGCCCTGGCCGGCTACCGTGACTGGCCGCTGCCCGCGCTGCATCGCGACCTGGCGCACCTGGCCCACCTGGCCGCCCGCGCCCGTGACGATGGCCGCCTCGGGCCCCTTGCGCGCAAGCGCGTGCGCCGCGGCCGCAAGCGCCTGCGCGCGCTGGCAAAGGCTGCACGCCGCGGCGATCCCCGCGCGGTGCATGAGCAGCGCATCGCCGGCAAGCGACTGCGCTATGTGATCGAGGCATTCGAGCCGGTGCTGCCCTCCCGCTACACCAGGGACCTGCATCGCAAGCTGGTCAAAGGGCAGGCGAAGCTCGGCCGCTTTGTCGACGGCATCGTCGCGCGCCGGCTGCTGGCCGAATGCCTGCAGGCGCAGGCAATGCCGGACGAGGCGCCGCGGCCGCTGCCCGGCGCCGGCTGAACACCCCGCCCGCCACGGCGGCCTGCCCACCGCGTGCCACGCCAACTGCACCCGATCTGCGACAATACCGCCATGACTGCTCCCCAGGTTCCCATTGCCGCCATCGCCACCGCGCCCGGACGCGGCGGCATCGGCGTGGTGCGTGTGTCGGGCCCCGATGTCGGCCCGGTGATGCGCGCCGTCTGCGGCCAGGCGCTGAAGCCGCGCCACGCCACCTACCTGCCGTTCCTCGATGGCCATGGCAAGGTCATCGACCACGGCCTGGCGCTGTATTTCCCGGCGCCCAATTCCTATACCGGCGAGGAAGTGCTCGAGCTGCAGGGCCACGGCGGCCCGGTGGTGATGCAGATGCTGCTGACACGCTGCCTGCAAGCGGGCGACGGCATCGGCCTGCGCCTGGCAGAGCCCGGCGAGTTCACGCGGCGCGCCTTCCTCAACGACAAGCTCGACCTGGCCCAGGCCGAGGCCGTGGCCGACCTGATCGAAGCCAGCACCGAGGCCGCGGCGCGCTCGGCGGCGCGTTCAATGGAGGGCGAATTCTCCAACGCTATCCGCCAGCTTGTGGATAAGGTCATCCACCTGCGCATGCTGGTCGAAGCCACGCTGGACTTCCCCGAAGAAGAGATCGATTTCCTGGAGCAGTCCGACGCGCGCGGCCAGCTTGCCACCATCCGCACCGAACTTGGCGGCGTGCTGGCGCAGGCGCGCCAGGGCGCGCTGCTGCGCGAGGGCCTGTCGGTGGTGCTGGCGGGCCAGCCCAACGTGGGCAAGTCGTCGCTGCTGAACGCGCTGGCCGGCGCGGAGCTGGCCATCGTCACGCCCATCGCCGGCACCACGCGCGACCGCGTGCGCGAGACCATCCAGATCGACGGCATCCCGCTGCATATCATCGACACCGCCGGCCTGCGCGAGCACGCCGCCGACGAAGTCGAGCGCATCGGCATCGAACGCACCTGGGACGCCATCCGCCGCGCCGACATCGTGCTGCACCTGGTCGACGCCACCGACTACCTGCGCCATGGCCTGTCGGAGACTGACGACGCCATCGACGACCAGCTCAGCGGCCAGCTGCCGCCGGGCTCGCCGATCGTGCGCATCGTCAACAAGATCGACAAGGCGCCCGCGGTCGGCGATGTCATCTTCGGCGGCAACCGCCCGCACGTGGTCGCCGCCAACGGCCCCAACCCGACCGAGATCTGGATCTCGGCGCGCACCGGAGCCGGCATTGAACTGCTGCGCCGCGAGCTGCTGCGGCTGGTGGGCTGGCAGTCAGGCAATGAAGGCAACTTCCTGGCGCGCGAGCGGCACCTGACGGCGCTGCGGAATGCGCAATCGCACCTGGATATCGCAGCCGAGCAGGCCGAGCACCAGGCGCAGGCGCTGGACCTGTTTGCCGAAGAGCTGCGGCTGGCGCAGGATTGCCTGAACAGCATTACGGGTGAGTTCACCAGTGATGATCTGCTGGGGACGATCTTTACGCGGTTCTGCATCGGCAAGTGATACCCGCAGGCGCAGCCCCATGTCGCTGCGCGGAAAGACACCGGAAAGTAAACTGCAAGCCACTCGCTGACATGCCCGCGCCAGCCCGTCGGCGCCTCTCCCGCCATGCGTCTGACCCTCATCACCTTCGGTACCCAGGGCGACTGCCGCCCCATCGTCTCGCTGGGCCTCGGCCTGCGCGCCGCCGGCCATGACGTGCTGATGCTGGGCGAACGCTCGGCAGCCACGCTCGCGGCAGAGCACGGCCTCGCCTTTGCACCGATGGCAGGCGACATCAAGCAGACGCTGGCGCCGGGCGGCGCGCTGCACAAGCTGATGACCGAAGGCGGCAACGTCGCCGAGGCCACGCGGGCATTCGGGCGCATTGCCGAGGACAACACCGAGGCGTGGATGTCGCAACTGGCGCAGGCCGCGCGCGCTGCCGACGGCATCGTGTTCTCGGGGCTGACGGCGTATGTGGCGCTGTCGGTGGGCGAGCAGTTGGGCAAGCCGGTGATCGGCGCAGGCATGTTCCCGATCTCGCCGACGCGGGCCTTTCCGTCCGCGCTGCTGCCGCCGTTCAGGATGCCGGGGTGGGCCAATCGCGCCAGCCACCACGTGATCAACTTCGTGCTGTGGCGCATGTTCCGTAGCGCGACCAATGCTGCGCGCTCCAGGCTGTTCGGCGCGTCGGCGCGCAAGGCGATGTGGGCGGACTTTCCGACGCTGTACGCGATCTCGCCGCAACTGGTCCCGCGTCCGCATGACTGGCATGACGACTGGCTGGTGAGCGGCGCGTGGACCATGCCGCCGCAGCCGGACTGGCAACCGGACGCGCCGCTGCGCGACTTCCTGGCGGCCGGCGAGGCGCCGCTCTATATCGGCTTTGGCAGCATGGCGGGCTTTGACCGGCACAAGGTGGTGACGGCGCTGGTGCAGGCGGCCGATGGCCGGCGCGCGCTGTTCTATCCGGGCTGGAGCGGCATCGACGTGGCGGCGTTGCCATCCAACTTCCACGTGGTGGGCGCCACCCCGCATGACTGGCTGTTGCCGCGCGTGTCGGCGGCAATCCATCACGGCGGTGCGGGCACCACGCATGCGGCCGCGGCGGCGGGCGTGCCGGCGATCGTGCTGCCGTTTGCGGGCGACCAGTTCTTCTGGGCGGGCCGGCTGGCGGCGCTGGGCGTGGCGCCGCGTCATGTCGCCGGGCACAAGATCGACGCGCCGCGGCTGGCGTCGATGATCGCCTTTACCGAGCAACCGGCCACGCGCGAACGGGCCGCCAGGCTGGGCCGCGCGATGGCCGCCGAACGCGGCGTCGACCATGCCGTGGCGGCGATTGAGCGCTTTTGCGGCAGGCAGGGCGCATAATCCCGTTCCGCCTTTCGCATTCACTGACGCAGGACCTTCCGATGTTGAACCGTACCCAGCAAATCCTTATTGCCATCGTCGCCGTGGCTGTCCTTGGCATGTTGTGGTTTGCCGGCAATGACCGCCGCGACGATGTCGGCGGTGCCGCGCCCGAAACGCAGGCCGAAGCCAGCGCGGTGCCGGCCAGCGTCGTGCGCGGGGTGCCGCGCGACGGCACGCTCGACCCGATCAGCATCGACCCCGAGCGCCCCGCTGACCGCCTGCCGCAGCTCCAGGCCGACACGCTGCTGAATGACTACCGCGGCAATCCCAAGGAAGCCGACACCCGCTACCTGGGCCAGTACCTGATCGTCGAAGGCGTCGCCAGCGGCATTCGCCGCGAGGGCGACCAGGTCTTTGTCGATATCCGCACCAACGATCCCGGCGTGAATGTGCGCGCACTGCTGCTGCAACGCCAGATCTGCGGCCCGGCAGGGCGGGTGTGCGAGGTGGAGGCCCGCGCCACCATGGTGCGGCGCGGCCAGAAGGTGGCGCTGGAATGCAACGGCGCCGGGCTGGCCGATGGCGCACCGCTGCTGCGCGACTGCCTGCTGCGCGGCGGCGCCAACTGATCGCGCTTGTCTCAAGATTCCGGAGTCCCGCCATGCAATCCGTTCTGTCCGTCCTTGCCATCCTGATCATGGTGGCCACCATCGTCGGCGTGGTCTCGCCCGCCTGGCTCAGCCAGACGCTGTTTGGCGGCAGACCCGTCACGCGGCTGCAGGTCGCCGTCATCGGGGTCTGCCTTGCCGGGCTTTGCCTGGTCCTGGTAGGCCGGCTGGCGCAAGGCGGCAGCGCGGGCGGCTGAGGCGCCACGCCGGCGCAGAAGCGGCCGTTTTGCGCTTCTGTTTGGGCGATTGGATCTGCGTGCCGGCGCCTACAGTGTGAAGGTATGCGGTGGCCACTGTGTCTTGCATGGCAGCCCGCCCCAGCCACACAGGACATCCATGTACAAAGCTCTGCTGGCCGCAGGCCTTGGCCTGCTGATCACCGGTTGCTCGACCTACCAGGCAGTGACCCCGGTCGACCGGCCCGACCGCACCGATCCCCTTGTCGCGTTCCAGGTGCCCGCTGGCGGCGGCCCGCTGGGCAACTACGGCGCCAACGGCACGCTGCTGTGCGTGGTGGTGAACCCGGTCACGGGCAATGACTTTGTCGAGAACTTTCTCTCATCGCTGCGGCGGCGCAATTTCGAGGTGAAGGTGCTGCAGGCGCAGACCTCGATCGCGGCGTGCCCGGTGGTGGCGCTGTACACGGCGCGCAGCGCCTGGTACTGGACTGCGTACCTGAACAGCGCGGACATCACCGTGTTCCGCAACGGCGACCGTGTCGGCAAGGCCATCTATAACGCCAACCGCAGCGCGGGCGGGCTCAACCTGAGCAACTTCGTGCAGCCTTCGTCCAAGCTGGATGAGCTGGTCGAGCAACTGTTCCCCGGCATGCTGCCGCCGCCCCAGCCGCCGGCGGGCACGGCCGCCCCGGCGGCCTAGCCTGTCCGCACTCGACCGGCGGGCCGGGCCATGCCTGTCTGCGCAGCATCTTGCCGGGCGCAGCCGCGCCCGGCCCAGCGTACCCGGATCAGCGCTCCAGCCGCCCCAGGCGCACCACGGTCACGCCCGGGCGCAACTGGCGCAGCGACGGCATCACCAGCACGCAATCCGGATACGGCGTCACCACTGGCTCGCCGTCGCGCCAGCCGATTAC
Source organism: Cupriavidus sp. CPT47-8839-RL05A (assembly GCF_058792255.1). Taxonomy (NCBI): domain Bacteria; kingdom Pseudomonadati; phylum Pseudomonadota; class Betaproteobacteria; order Burkholderiales; family Burkholderiaceae; genus Cupriavidus; species Cupriavidus sp. CPT47-8839-RL05A. The sequence continues at coordinate 104,628 of NZ_JBYTEG010000023.1, forward strand.
GGTCCCGGCCTCGGTAAAGGTCTCCAGCCCGGTATAGGGGCCGGCAAAGCGGAAGTCCATGCTGGTGGCCACCACCGGCTCGGTCACGCGCACCACGCGCTGCGTGGCGGGCAGCCGCTGCAGCCAGCCTGCGGGCAAATCGCTTTCATCGATCACGCCGGCATGCAGCAGGAAGCGCGCGGTGCTGTCCTGCGCCACGGTCACGGCGGCGGGCTCCCAGTGCTGGCCGCACTCGATCAGCAGTGCGTTGCGCGGGCTGGCGGCATCGCCAAAGCCATCGTAGTCGCGCATGCGGCGGCCTTCGGGGTGGCCTTCGTCGACGATCACGTCGGCCGGCGCGCCCAGCGCGCGCGACAGGGCGATGCCCTTGTCGAGCGGGCCGGAGACGATCAGCGGCCGGCTTTTCTCGTGCATCGAATGCAGGTCCAGCAGCAGGTCGATGGTGTCGATCACCGGGCGCATGGCACGCGCGCGGCGCAGCTCGGATGAATCGAGGCTGGCATCATCGAGCACCCTGGCGGTCCACACGCGGTTGAAATCCTGGTCGACAAAGCGCGATGCGTCGGGCCTGGCGGCATCGAAGCTGTGGTACGCGTCGACGTTGGCAAACGCCAGCGTCAGCCGGCCGCGGCGCGGGCGCAGTCCGTGGTCCAGCAACGCCTTGACGGCGATGGCGCCGCAGACCTCGTTGCCGTGGGTCAGCGCATTGACCATCACGTGCGGGCCGGGCTGGCCGCTGTCGAAGGTGTACAGGTAGGGGATGCCGGTGTTGCCGGCGGCGTAGGCGCGGATGTCGGGGAACGCGACATCGACTGGGTAGGCGTCGATCGGTGCGGTGGACTGGGTCATGGGAATCGGTGCGTTCAGGGCGCCTGGCGGGTCGGTGCCGCCGGGTCGTGTTCTTGGGATCAGGTTGAGGATGGGCGGCGGGGCCTTGCCAGCGCCGCCCGCCCCAGCTCTTACTCGTGAATGCCAGCCGTCTGCACGATGGTGCGATAGCGCCCCGTCTCGCGCTTGATAAAGCTGCCGAACTGCGCCGGATTGGCCGGCGCCACTTCCACGCCGGCTTCTGCCAGCTTCTTCTTCACATCCGGCATGGCCAGCACGGCCTGCATCTCGGTGTTCAGGCGCTCCACCACCGCTTGCGGCAGCTTGGCCGGGCCCATCAGGCCGAACCACACGCCCATGTCGACGCCCTTGAGCGCGGGCGTCTCGGCCAGCGCGGGCACGTTCGGCGCCACCGGCGAGCGCTTGGCGTTGGTCACGCCGTAGGCCTGCACGCGGCCGGCCTGGATATGCGGCAGCGCCGACGACAGCACCATCACCGCCAGGTCGATCTGGCCGCCGAGCAGGTCGGTGGCCATGGCCGACGCGCCCTTGTACGGCACGTGCGTGATATTGACCTTGCCCTGCTGCTTGATCAGTTCGCCGGCCAGGTTCAGCGGCGTGCCCACGCCCGACGAGGCATACGACAGCTTGCCCGGCTGGGCCTTGGCCAGCGCGATCAGCTCGGCCGCGTTCCTGGCCGCCAGCCCGGGCTTGCCGACCAGCACCATCGGCTGGGTGCCGACGAAGGTCACCGGCGCCAGGTCCTTCTCGCCGTCGTAGCGCACGGCGGGGTTGGTCAGACGGGCAATCGACACTTCACTGCCCGAGCCCATCAGCAGGGTGTAGCCGTCGGCCTCGGCCTTGACCACCTTGGCCGCGCCGATGGTGCCGCCGGCGCCACCCAGGTTCTCGATCACCACGCTCTGGCCCAGGCGCTTGCCCAGTTCCGGGGCGATGGTGCGGGCCACCAGGTCGACGCTGCCGCCGGCGGTGTAGCCCACCACCAGCGTGATCGGCTTGGCGGGCCAGGCGGAGGCAACGGCGCCGGCGGAAGCGGCAAGGCAGAGTGCGGCAGCGGCCGCGCGCAGGATGGTCTTCATGGTCTTGGCTCTGGGGGTCCCGGAATGGTTGTTGTGGAGCGATGGTAGTGAGCGCGGAAGCGGCCCGGCGTGCAGCTTTGGCAAGGGCGGTTGCCGATTCGGCAATGGTCGCCGAAGGCGCATCAGCGCGGTGCCTGCACCGCCGCCTGCCAGAAGGCCTCGGCCAGCGGGCGCATCGGCGCGCGCGGGCGGTACAGGCGGATATCGAGCGCCAGGTCGCCGCCATCATCGCTGCGCGCGCCGCTGATGGCACGCACCAGGCGCCCGGCGTGCAGGTCGTCGGCAATCAGGCGGGCCGGCAGCCAGGCCAGGCCCATGCGCTGGCGCACCATCTCGTGCACCGACTCGGCAAAGTCGCTGACCGCGATCACGTCCAGCCGCGGCGCCAGCTTGCGGCGCGCGATCTCCTGGTTGACCATGCGGCCGAGTGTCAGGGTCTCGGCGTAGGCGATCATGGGCACCGGCTTCGCCGCAGCCTTGCCGGTCGCCAACCGGTGCAGCGGCGCGCCGCGCTCGTCGGCGGCGCTGACGCACACCAGCCGCTCCACGCCGGCCAGGTGGAACTGGTAGCGCGCGTCATCCAGCATCACCGGCAGGTCCGGCGGGCTGTAGCAAAGCAGGAAATCGGCATCGCCCTCGGCAAACATGGCCAGCGCGTCATGCATCGGGAAGGTCGACAGCTGCGTGCGGAACCCGGCCGCCGCGGGGTCGTGCCGCAGCGCCTCGCGCAGGCCCGCCAGCCACGCCGGCACCATCGAGCGCGCCAGGGTCTTGCCGGTGGCAATGGTGACCGTGCTGGCGTCGGCGCGGTGCGCGGCGCGCAGCGCCACGCGGGTCTCGTCCAGCGTGCGCAAGGCGCTCTGCGCGGCTTCCAGGAACTGGCGCCCTTCGGCGGTCAGCCGCACCGGGAACGCGCTGCGGTCGATCAGCGGGGCGCCGGCCCAGACCTCAAGCGCCTGCATGCGCCGGCCAAACGCGGGCGGGGTCACGTTGCGCAGCTCGGCGGCACGCGCCAGGCTGCCGGCCTGGGCCAGGCAGACGAAGTCTTCGAGCCAGCGGATATGCATGGAAGGCGGACCGTTGAGGGTGGGGCGGCAATGCCCTCATTATCGGCAAAACCGGCCGCCACCTTTGCCTGCCGCATTCCTCGGTTAGAATTTTTCGCATGACACTGATCCGGCGCCGCCCTCCCTCGTCCCCGACCAGCCAGGCGTCCGACACCACGCCGCCCGCCCCGGAATACACCATCGACGAGCTGGCGCGCGTGGCCGGCACCACGGTGCGCAACGTGCGCTCCTACCAGGACCGCGGCCTGATCGATCCGCCGCAGCGGCGCGGGCGCGTGGGCATCTACACGCAGGCGCACCTGGGGCGGCTCAAGCTGATCCACCACCTGCTGGCGCGCGGCTATACGCTGGCCAATATCACCGAGCTGCTCAAGGCCATCGTCGAAGGGCACGACCTGCGCTCGATCCTGGGGCTGGAGACCGCCATCAGCAGCCCGTGGACCAACGAGACGCCGCGGCACTACTCCTACCTGGCGCTGGCGCGGCTGTTCGGCCGCGCGATCTCGCGCCCGGCCCTGGCCAAGGCGATCTCGCTGGGGCTGCTGGAACCGGACGGGCTGGGCTATCTCGCACGCAGCCCGCGCGCGCTGGCCGCGGGCGCGGAGATCGCCCAGGCGGGCTTTGCGCTGGAAGACGTGCTGGAGATCATCGCGCAGTCGCGCGGGCATTTCCAGGCGGTATCGGACCATATCGTCGCTACCGTGGTGCGCGAGCTGGACCGCTTTGGCATTGGCAAGCTGCCGCCGCCGCAGGACGTGCCGCGGCTGGTGGAGATCCTGTGGCGCATCCGCCCGCTGGCGCTGGTGATGGCGGAGACGGAGATGATGCGGGCGCTGGAGATCTCGGCCAACAAATACCTGGGGGACCGGGTGGCGGCGATCATCGAGCATCTGCATGATGAGGAAGGTGGCAGCGGCGGGAAGCCATGATCCCGCGCCGGTCTGGCCCCTCCCCCGCCGTGCAGACCGGGCACACAGGTGACAGGTGTGCGAAGACATGGTTGACGCTTCCCGGCATAGTCATCCCGCCGCTCTACCTCGCCGCCCTTCCCCGCACCGATTCCTCCAGCAACGACCGCAACTTCGCCAGCGCGCCCGGATCCCCGTGCGCGGCTGAGCGCGCATACCAGATCTTGGCCTGCTCGAGATCCCGGTCGACCACGCCGGGCTCGCCGTGCTCATAGAAGCTGCCGACGATGTATTGCGCGCCGCCGTCGCCGGCACTGGCCGCGCGGCTGTACCACGTGAACGCGTGCCCGTAGTCGCGCGGCACGCCCCGGCCAGTGAAGTAATTCGTCGCCAGCGCCATCTGCGCCTGCACATGCCCGCCCTGCGCCGCCAGCGCATACCAGCGGTTGGCTTCCTCCAGTGACTTCGGCACCAGTTCGCCGCGCTCATAGAGGTCGCCCCAGGTGTACTGGGCATGCGTCATCTGGTTGTCAGCCGCTTTTTTCAGCCAGACCAGCGCCTCCTGCGGGCGGGCGGCAGTGCCCTCGCCGCGCAGCAGCATCATTGCGTAGTTGAATTGGGCCAGGCGGTTGCCCAGCCTGGCCGCATTGGCGAAGCCGCGCAGGGCCTGGTCGAAATTGCCCGCTTCATATGCGGTGACCGCGTCGCGGGTCTGGGCCTGCGCGGGGGCAGGCGGCTGCGGTGCGGAGGCCGCCGGCTGCGTGCACAACAGCCATGCGGCGGTGGCGCCGGCGAGCAAGGCGGCAATCGGGGGGTGGGCAATCGACATGGCGGACTCCGGGCACAGCGCCTTCCTGATTCCAGTGTAGGAGTCAGGGCACCGCGCCGGTAGGCAGGCGCGGAATCGCCGGAATATCCATGCGAATAATCAATCGACCATAATATCTGCCACGATCATTCCTCGCACAGATAATACCAGGTCTTCAGATCCACCCGGCCCGATGCAGCCGCCGCCACAGTCCCCCGCAGGCGACCGCGGTCACGCCGATCACGGCCGGGTAGGCGAAGGGGATTTTCAGCTCAGGCATGAAATCGAAGTTCATGCCGTACAGGCTGAAGATCACGGTCGGGATCGCCAGGATCGCGCCCCAGCCGGCCAGGCGCTTGACCACCTCGTTCTGGCCCACGGTGACCAGCGCCAGGTTGACCTGCACGGCGGTGGTCAGCATTTCGCGCACCACGTCGAGCGTGCGCACCAGCCGGCTGGCGTGGTCTTCGATGTCGCGGAAATAGGCGCGCAGCTCCTTCGGCACCAGGTCTTCGTGCAGCCGGATCAGCTGGCCGCACATGTCCTCCACCGGGCTGACCGCATTGCGCAGGCGCAGCACCTGGCGCTTGATCCGGTACAGGCGCTCGATCGCGGCGCGGTCGAACTCATCGCGGAAGATGCCCTGCTCCAGCGCCTCGAAGGTGTCTTCCAGGCGCGTGACGATGGGCATGTAGTGATCGACGACAAAGTCCATCAGCGCGTACAACACATAGCCCGGGCCGTTGGCCAGGCCGTGCGGGTCGTGCTCGCAGCGCTCGCGCACGGGCGCATAGGTGCTGCTGGCACCGTGGCGCACCGAAACCACGTAGTTGGGGCCGACAAAGAGATGGGTCTCGCCGACCACCACTTCATCTTCCACCAGTTGCGCCGTGTTGAGCACCACGAAGACCGAATCGCCGTAGGCCTCGAGCTTGGGGCGCTGGTGCGCATCGAGCGCATCTTCCACCGCCAGGTCGTGCAGGCCGAACGCCTGCTGGGCCTGGCGCAGCAGCGCGAGGTCAGGCTCATGCAAGCCCAGCCAGACAAAGGTACCCGGCACGCCCAGCACGGTGGGAATCTCCTCCATGCCCACCGTGCTGAGCCGCTTGCCCTGCCGGTAGGCCACGCAATTGACAATGGCGCCCATGGAAACTCCGTTGATCAGATGGCGCAATCGTAACAAGCCTTTACGCTGCGACGGACGCCATGCGTGTTGCCGCGCACGGCAAACCACGCTGGCCGCACTTGCCCGGCGCTACGATGTGCCGTGCACGCGCATATGGAACCCACGCGCCACCTGCTGTACATATCGATCCAATTGTTACAGTTCGCGACAGATACGACGTTAGAATGTGGCATTTCCACGGTCACCCGGCTATGTCCCAGAAGAAATCGCCACGCTTCGAGCTGCGCAGTGGCAACGTAGACGCCCTCCTTCTCGCCCTCCAGACCGCCGACATGGCTGCGCTGCGGGATGACCTCCTCTCCCGCTTTGAAGCCACCCCTGACTTCTTTTCCAATGACGTGATCGCGCTGGACCTGCGCGCGCTGGAAGATGACAGCGAAGTCGCGCTTGGCACCGTGATCGACACGCTGGCCACGCTCAAGGCCCGCGCCATCGGTGTGGTGGCCCGCCCTGCCCAGCGCGAGTGGGCCGAGCGCTTCGGCCTGCCGCTGCTGGACAGCCAGGCGCGCCGCGGCAGTGGCGCCGACCGCGCCGCCGAGGCCCAGGCCGCAGCCGCGGCGGAACAGGCCGCCGCCGAACAGGCCGCGCGCGAGGAATCCGTCCGCGCCGCCGCGCAGGCCAGCACCGACGCCGCCGTGGCCGCCGCCATCCGCCAGACCCAGACCATGCTGATCGACAAGCCGCTGCGCTCGGGCCAGCAGGTCTACGCGCAGGGCGACGTGGTCATCCTGGACGTGGTCAGCTACGGCGCCGAGGTGATCGCCGAAGGCAACATCCATGTCTATGCCCCGCTGCGCGGACGCGCGCTGGCGGGCGTCAAGGGCAACACCGGCGCGCGCATCTTCAGCACGTGCATGGAGCCTGAACTGATTTCCATCGCCGGCATCTACCGGACCGCGGAGCAGACGCTTCCGGCCGATGTGCTCGGCAAGACCGCCCAGGTGCGCCTGGCCGATGAAAAACTGATCCTAGAAGCGCTGCGGCTCAAGTAACCGCGGCAGCCCCCGGGACCGAATCGCAGAGAGCGCAAGCTTCAACTTATTACTGGACCAAAGAGCCATGGCAAAAATCATCGTTGTGACCTCCGGCAAGGGAGGCGTCGGCAAGACCACCACCAGCGCCAGCTTTGCCGCCGGCCTGGCCCTGCGCGGCCACAAGACTGCCGTGATCGACTTCGACGTCGGCCTGCGCAACCTTGACCTGATCATGGGTTGTGAGCGCCGCGTGGTGTACGACCTGATCAACGTGGTGCAGGGCGAAGCCAACCTGCGCCAGGCGCTGATCAAGGACAAGAAGTGCGAGAACCTGTTCATCCTGCCGGCCTCGCAGACGCGCGACAAGGATGCGCTCACGCGCGATGGCGTCGAGAAGGTCATCAACGGCCTGATCGAGATGGATTTCGAATTCATCATCTGCGACTCGCCCGCCGGCATCGAGTCGGGCGCGCTGATGGCGATGTACTTCGCCGACGAGGCGCTGATCGTGACCAACCCGGAAGTGTCGTCGGTGCGCGATTCGGACCGCATCCTGGGCATCCTGGCGTCCAAGACCAAGCGCGCCAGCGAAGGCGGCGACCCGATCAAGGAACACCTGCTGATCACGCGCTACAACCCCAAGCGCGTGCATGGCGGCGAAATGCTGTCGCTGACCGACATCCAGGAAATCCTGCGCATCAAGCTGATCGGCGTGGTGCCTGAGTCGGAAGCCGTGCTGCACGCCTCGAACCAGGGCACGCCCGCCATCCACCTGGAAGGCAGCGACGTGGCCGACGCCTATGGCGACGTGGTGGACCGCTTCCTCGGCAAGGACAAGCCGATGCGTTTCACCGACTACCAGAAGCCGGGGCTGCTCTCCCGCATCTTCGGCAACAAGTAACGGTCAAGGAGGGCTCACCCCATGTCGATCCTTTCCTTCCTGCTGGGAGAGAAGAAGAAGTCCGCGTCGGTCGCCAAGGAGCGGCTGCAGATCATCCTGGCGCACGAGCGCACCGGCCATTCCGCGCCCGCCGACTACCTGCCCGCGCTGCAGCGCGAGCTGGTGGCGGTGATCTCCAAGTACGTCAAGATCGGCGACCAGGACCTGCGCGTCAGCCTGGAACGCCAGGACAACCTCGAGGTGCTCGAGGTCAAGATCGAGATCCCGCAGAACTGAGGACGGATCCCGGCGCTGCCGGATTCGTTCCTCCTCCTTCGGTTTTCCCGCACTTCCCGTCTTTCCGCCGACCGCGGCGCCGCTTGCGCGCCGCGATCGGCCGGCCCCCTTTCTCCCTGCCGTGATTCCCCGCCAGCCCAGTGTGCAGGCCAGCTCGCCAGCGCTGCCAAAATGCCCCAACTCGGAATTCTGTAGCGGCGAGACAACGGATTTGCACCAAAATCCTGCTTGAAAGCGCAGCTTGGCGGAGTTTTGTGTCCTTGTAGCTTACGTTTTGTTAAATTTTCGCGGCGTCTACAACGAAACGTAGACAAAATCGTCCACGCCGTGATCCGGCGGAGAGAACAGTACAAGACAGAAAAGGAGCACCATGAAGAAATCGGCCATCGTCCTCGCAGCCGGCAGCCTGTTGGCAGGTTCGGCGTTCGCACAATCGTCCGTTACCCTGTACGGTATCGTTGACCAGAGCATCCGCTTCCAGACGAACTCCAACGCCAACAACGACAATCTGTGGGAACTGACCAACGGCGCCGTCACCAACAGCCGCTGGGGCCTGAAGGGCAGCGAAGCCCTCGGCAACAACCTGAAGGCAATCTTCCAGCTGGAAGGCGGCTTCGATCCGGACACCGGCCGTTCCAACCAGGCCAGCGCCACCAACCCGAACGGCCGCCTGTTCGGTCGTCAGGCTTACGTTGGCCTGTCGGGTGACTTCGGCACGATCAAGCTGGGCCGCCAGTACACCGAAGGCTTTAACTTCTTCGGCGACTACGATCCGCTGACCATCGGCAACTACACCAACAACGCCTGGCCGTTCTTCCTGACCCAGTTCCGCAGCGACAACGTGGTCAGCTACGCCGGCAAGTTCGGCGGCCTGGACGTGGGCGCCAGCTACGGCTTCGGCGAGCAGCCGGGCAGCATGACCAAGAACCAGTACTGGGGCACCCGTGCCGCTTACTCGTTCGGTCCGTTCGGCATCGGCGGCGTGTACCAGGAAATCCGCGACATCAACGGCAACAAGCAGCAAATGTGGGGCGCGGCCGGTAAGTACGCCTTTGGCCCGGCCAAGCTGTTCGTGGGCTACGTCGGCGGCAAGGACCGCACTGGCGTGATCGACAACGGCTTCCTGAACAACTCGGCTGCCGCGCCTGCTCCGGCCGTGGTCACCGCCGGCGCTGCCAGCAACCCGCGCAAGGACACCATCGGCTACATCGGCCTGACCTACCAGGCCACCCCGGCCCTGGCGCTGACCGGCGTGTTCTACGGCGACTACGTCGAGAACAAGAACGGCGTGAACGACAACAACGGCCGCCGCTACACCGGCGTGCTGCTGGCCGAGTACTCGCTGTCCAAGCGCACCCAGGTCTACGGCACGGTTGACTTCAACAAGGTTTCGGGCGGCACCACCACCGAAATGCCGGGCCGCAACAACCAGACTGGCGCTGCACTGGGTATCCGCCACATCTTCTGATCGACACCCGATCAGCAGTTCCTGGCAAAAGGCACCTTCGGGTGTAATGCCGTTCAGTTAAGACTGAACGGCATTTTTCATTGTTAGCCGCCGAAGCAGTTGTAAACCGCAAGCCGC